>JALSZZ010000057.1 GCA_027075825.1 Mariprofundaceae bacterium
CAGGTGCGGCGCGGTCTGCTGACACAGGCGGATGCCAGAAACTCATCCATCAAGAACCTGGTAACACGGGCCCTTGGTATTGAGCCGGATGTCGAACCGGATGTGGTGGAAGAAATTATTCAGCCTGGCGATTTGTATATGATGTGCTCGGATGGATTGACCGATGTGGTACCGGATGAGGCGATTCGCCTGTGCATGATCGAAAACCGCAAGAATTTACAGGCGGCTGTGGATCAGCTGATCCAGTTTGCCAACGATGCCGGGGGGCCGGATAATATTTCGGTGATTATTTTCAGAACCCCCAAGAGATTTACGCGCAAGCAGGGCTTGCTGCAACGACTGCTTGCACGCGTGTGGAAACGCGGATAGTTTTTTGCTCGGGAGGAACAGGGTGCTCGTTCACGTTGCCATTCCCGACCTGTGGAGGATACATTCATGGCCTACAAACTCATGTTGAAATTTAATGGCGAAGTCGTATCGGATTATACGCTGGAAAATGTTGAAACCACCATTGGGCGAAAGTCTGATAATACGATTCACATTGATAATATGGCGGTTAGTGGCCATCACGCCAGAGTCGTTCTCGTCGGCAACAAAGCCATTTTTGAAGACATGGGCAGCACCAACGGCAGCGTGATCAATGGTCGTCAGGTGACCAAGCATGTGCTGCGTCATGGTGATCAGATCATCATGGGCAAGCATGAGCTTATTTTTGTTGATACCTCCATGGGCGAGTTGCCTTCACGTCAGCAGGAAGCTGCTGCCGAAGGGGACATGGAAAAAACCATGGTGCTTTCTGCCCAGGGACGGATGAGCGCCTTTGGCTCTGCCGAGCCAGTGAGCAACAAACCATCATTGCCACTTGCTTCTGTGCAGATTCTTTCCGGGCCACAGGCCGGAAAGACCATTGATCTGACGGCCTCCATTACCAGTATCGGCAAGGGCGATGGCTGCAAAATCGTGGTGAAAGGGCTGACCATTGGCAAGCAGGCTGCGGTTATTACGCGTCGTCCCACCGGTTACCATATTACCCATCTTGAGGGATTGTCCCGCACTAAAGTTAATAACGACAGTATCTCTGATGAACCTCGCGTCCTCAAGGATGGCGATATTATCACGCTGGGTGATATGAAAATGGAGTTCTTCCTCAAAACAGTTTAATCATACAAAACAAATATGACTTCCCTGGTGCGTCGGCGTTGTAAACTTTTTTTGCCAAAGTCCGACAGGCTCCAGTGAATTATTTGGCATCTTGTAGCGATGCTGCAACCGCTGCTTTATTTGTGCCTTCTGCCTTGCGCCGTGCCCGCATGATAATTCAAATATATTCGAGGTGAATATGCCTGCCTATCGCTCACGACTTTCAACCCATGGCCGTCATATGGCCGGTGCCCGCGCTTTGTGGCGTGCCACCGGCATGGGTGATGATGATTTTGGCAAACCCATTATTGCCGTGGTCAATTCTTTTACCCAGTTCGTACCAGGGCATGTTCACTTAAAAGACCTTGGGCAAATGGTCGCCAGGGAAATCGAGGCCGCTGGTGGCGTTGCCAAAGAGTTTCATACCATTGCCATTGATGATGGTATTGCCATGGGCCATGACGGCATGCTGTATTCACTGCCCAGCAGGGAGCTCATTGCCGATTCTGTAGAATATATGGCCAATGCCCATTGCGCCGATGCCCTGGTTTGTATTTCCAATTGCGACAAAATCACTCCCGGCATGATGATGGCTGCCTTACGACTGAATATTCCTGCGGTGTTTGTCTCCGGCGGCCCCATGGAAGCCGGTAAAGTCGTGCTCAATGACGAGGAAACATCCCTGGATCTGGTGGATGCCATGATCATGGCCGCCAACCCCGATGAGAGCGATGCGGATGTGGCTGCGGTTGAACGCTCAGCCTGCCCGACCTGTGGCTCCTGCTCTGGCATGTTCACCGCGAACTCCATGAACTGCCTGACAGAAGCCCTGGGCTTCTCTTTGCCCGGTAATGGCTCTTTGCTGGCCACGCATACGGATCGGCGGGCATTGTTTCTGGAAGCAGGACGACTGGCGGTTCGGCTGGCCAGGCGTTACTATGAAGAGAATGACGAGAGCGTATTGCCGCGCAGTATTGCCACTAAACAGGCGTTTGAAAACGCCATGATGCTGGATATCGCCATGGGCGGATCGACCAACACCGTTTTGCATCTGCTGGCTGCGGCACAGGAAGCAGAGGTGGATTTTACCATGCGCGATATTGACCGTTTATCACGCATGGTGCCGAATCTGTGCAAAGTAGCCCCGGCAACGCCACAATATCATATGGAAGATGTGCATCGCGCCGGTGGTGTCTTCGGCATTCTCGCTGAACTGGACCGCGCAGGTCTGCTGTACAGTGAGGAAAAAACCGTACACAGCAGCAGCCTGAAAGAAGCCATTGCCCGACAGGATATTATGCGGCAGGCGTGCGAAACTGAGGCGTTTTATGCGGCTGCTCCCGGTGGCGTGCCGACGCAACAGGCTTTTTCGCAGTCGCGCCGATGGCCGTCGCTGGATCGTGACCGGGAATCCGGTTGTATTCGCGATGTGGCGCATGCCTATTCCACCGAGGGCGGGCTGGCCGTGCTTTATGGCAATATAGCCGAGCGCGGTTGTCTTGTGAAAACAGCCGGTGTTGATGCCTCTATCTGGCGTTTCAGCGGCACAGCGCGGGTATTCGAATCGCAGGATGCAGCAGTTGATGCGATTCTGAATCGCCGTATTCAGCCAGGCGATGTGGTGGTGATTCGTTACGAGGGGCCGCGTGGTGGCCCTGGCATGCAGGAAATGCTTTACCCGACATCCTACCTCAAATCCATGGGGCTGGGCAAGGCCTGCGCACTGCTGACCGATGGCCGTTTTTCCGGCGGTACCTCGGGATTGTCCATCGGCCATGTGTCACCGGAAGCCGCCGAAGGCGGTGTCATTGCGCTGGTGGAGGATGGCGACCGCATTGAGATTGATATTCCGGCTCGCTCCATTCATCTGGATATCAGTGAAGAGGAACTCAATCGCCGTCAGGCCGCCATGGAACAGCGCGGCGAGCGAGCCTGGCAGCCTGTTGATCGTCAGCGCAAGGTATCCAAAGCCCTGCAGGCATATGCTGCCATGACGACTTCCGCCGATCTGGGTGGCGTGCGAAAACTCAAATGATGCGCCGGGAACGTTTCGCTGCCATTGATATTGGCTCCAATACCTTTCGTTTTCTCGCAGCAGAACGCAGTCGCCCGGGTGAGCCGCTGCCCTGGCGGACAATATATTACCGTCATCATATCGTGCGTCTGGCTGACAGACTTGGTGAGACGGGACGGCTACATGGCTCGGCCATATCGCGCAGCGTTGATGCCCTGCGTAATTTTCGCTTCCTGATCAGCCATTACAGAGTGCCGCTGACCAACTACCGGGCAGTAGCAACGGCTGCTGTGCGCATGGCAGAGAATGCCGATTATTTCTGTGAATGGATAGAGGAAACCTGCGGTATTCAGATTGATGTGATTTCCGGTGATGAAGAGGCGAGGCTTTCTTTGCTCGGTTGCTGCGCGGCGCTGGATGCTTCTTGTAGTGAAGACATGTTGCTGATTGATATTGGCGGCGGCAGCACCGAATTTATTCGCGCCCGTCAGGGCAGGTATGAGCAATCCATGAGTTGTCCGCTCGGCGTGGTGGGGCTGACTGAGGAGTATTTGCGCAATGACCCTCCGGCGACTGATTACCCGGCTATGCTGGATGCTTGTCAGTCACATCTGGATGCCGTCGAAGCAAGCTGGCAGGGGAGACCTGCACCAGCCCATCTGATTGGCACAGCCGGTACCATTACCACGCTGGCCGCTACAATGCTGGATCTTCATCCCTATGATGCGAATGTGATTAACAACACGCGAATGTCGTGGGCTGATTTTGTTGCCTTACGCGACCACCTGCTTTCGCTGCGCCACAGGCAGCGACAGTGTATCAGAACGATTGAAGTAAAACGCGCCGACCTGATTATTGCTGGCCTGGCCATCACAGAAGCTGCCTGGCAGCACTGGGGTTATGATGAACTGGTGGTTGTTGATGCCGGTCTGCTTGAAGGTGTCTGGCTGGATTTAGCGCACGCTTCGTAGCTTCCCGTTATGATCAAATAACAACCCGGGGTATGAACCGGCGTTGAATCAAAGCCGGAAAACATTGTCGGATATGTCCTGGCTAATGCCCGTTGCGGGTTTAATCCGCCATCCTGCGCATGCCGGTGATTGTTATTGCCGATGCTTCTGCTGACTGTGTTTTGCCTCATATGGCGGTAAAAGACGAAGAATGGCATTGAACGCAATCCGATTGTGTTTGCGCTTGTTGCCGGTTAGCCTGCCGCTGCCAACTGGGGGGGTAGCCTGCGCGCATGGGATATCATGGATATTAAAAAATTCTCGTCAATATGGGACGTGGGTAAACTACCCATCGGCACCCTGATGTCCAACCCGTTTGACGGTGTCAAAGATGCCTTGTTTGACTACAAGAGTCAGCCTGATCCTGAAAAAGCCAGGGCGCTTCGCATGCTTGTTCAGTCGTATCTGCGCGAGATGAATGCCAATCAACAATTGCCACTGTCGCATCGCCTGATGGTGATGGATACACTTGATCAGTACATTGGCATTCTCCAGGAACTGAACGTTCCCAATCTGCTGGAAACATATGACAAAGTAATGACAAGGGTCACGGAAAAAGCAGAGAAAAAACCCGAGTACGTCGAGGCGCTGGTGGAAATGGCCGTTTATTCTTTCTACCTGATTGTTCATGAGCTACAGCACACCTTATTGCGCTATTATCCTGTCTCCCGGGTGTCCATCCGGCGGGCGCTGGCAACCATGGATATGGTACTGCGG
>JALSZZ010000058.1 GCA_027075825.1 Mariprofundaceae bacterium
AAGGGGCGCTGACAGGCTCGGATGATGCGCAGTATTCCGAGGCCAGGTTTCTGCAGGTGCGCGAAATCATTGCGCGCTTTCGTGGCCGTGAAGGCTATGCCGATCTTGACCGGCGGTGGACGGCCAGGGTCACCGACGTGCGTAGCTGGTACACCTTTGCGGCCAGCGAGCGCTGGGCGGAAGACGATCAGGAATACGATCATTATTCGGATTCCAGCGGTAAATCCGGCGGCCAGAAAGAAAAGCTGGCCTACACCATTCTGGCCGCCAGTCTGGCCTATCAGTTCGGTCTGGAAAGTGGCGAGCGGCGTGGCCGTTCGTTCCGCTTTGTGGTGATTGACGAAGCCTTTGGTCGTGGCTCGGATGATTCCGCCCGCTATGGCCTGCAACTGTTTGAAAAGCTCGGCTTGCAACTGCTGATTATCACGCCCATGCAGAAGATTCATATTATTGAACCCTTCGTCGCCAGCGTCGGCTTTGTCTGTAACGAGGAAGGAAACAATTCCATGCTGCGCAATCTCACCATTGAGGAATATCATGAGCAGCAGGGCACAGGACGTTCCCGCTGAACTGGTCGCGCCCGGCAGAGCTGAAAGCGCAGGTGCAGCGTTTGTGGCAGCGTGGCGACATACTTGCCGCCATGGCGAAGCAGGACAGCAGCCTGTTTCCACGTCGGCTCAGGCTGAAAACGCCGCGCTCCGCCGATATGCTCAATCACTTTGATGAAGTCCGCCGCTGGATCAGCGAGTTGCAACGCATGCCGCATATACGGCTGGAAATGCAGCACTTTCATCATCCCCAACTGGGCGACAATGAAAAACCGGTAGCTGTGTGGATAGACAGCGCCGCAGAAGCGCTGGCACTGACCGGCCATCAGCGCGATGCCAGACGTTTTGAGGCGTTATTGACCATCACCCGCCAGCGTCAGCCCTCATTGCTGGCATGGCTGGCGCGTCGTCCGCTGCGAGCGCTGGAGCTGCATCAGCACTGGCAGCATCTGCTGGATGTGGTGGACTGGTTTATTACTCACCCGAGACCGGGCATCTATGTACGGCAAGTGGATATTCCCGGTATCGACAGCAAGTTTATCGAGGCGCATCGGCGCGTACTCAGCGAGTTACTCGATCTTGTGCTGCCTGCTTCCGCCATTGATCACACGGCCACCGGCGTGACGCAGTTTACCCGCCGCTATGGTTTGTGCGAAAAGCCTGTGCGCATACGCTTTCGCATGCTGGATACCAGGCATAACCTGTTGCCGGGCGAACATACGCAGGATATGACCCTGGATTATCACAGTTTCGCCTGCTTACAGCCAGGCATTCGCCGTGTTTTTATCACCGAAAACGAGATCAACTACCTCGCCTTTCCACCACAAGACGACAGCATGGTCATCTTTGGCGCAGGCTATGGCCTTGATCTGCTGGCCAGAACGCCGTGGTTGCAGCAAGCGGACTGTTTTTACTGGGGTGATATTGACACCCACGGCTTCGCCATTCTTAACGAGCTTCGCCAGCACCTGCCAGCAGTGCAGTCGCTACTCATGGATCGCCAGACGCTGATGCAACACCGGCCCTTCTGGGGTCACGAAGCCAGACCGGTGCGTCATGAACTTACTCACCTCAGCGATGAAGAAGCCGCATTATACGATGATCTTCGCTACGATCGCATCCACCCCGGCCTGCGCCTGGAGCAGGAACGCATCGCCTTTGGTTTGCTGCCTGCGAATGGTTGTTGTTGATCAGCCCTGCATCAACAGCGATACATCTTCTGTCATTGTTCAGTCAACCTCCGGATATCACCATCAGCTTGTCCACCTGCATATCGTTAAAAGTGTAGGGAATACCGCCAACGCCGAGACCGGAGTGGCGCAGACCGGCAAAAGGCATCCAGTCCACGCGGAAGGCTGTGTGCTCGTTGATCATCACTGCCGAAGCATCCAGCGCCTGTGCCAGCGGCATGATGGTGCGCATGTCGTTGCCGAAGATAGCCGCCTGAAAGGCCCAGGGCAATGCATTGGCGCGGCGGATGGCCGCATCCGGATCGTCGAAGGGATAAATGCAGACTACCGGGCCGAAAATTTCTTCATGGCTGACCCGAACCTCATCGGCTGGCTCAAAGAGCACGGTGCAGGCGTAGCTTGTCTCGGACAGACGATGACCGCCGCACAGGCACTCCGCGCCGCTATCCACGGCTTCCTGCACCCGGCTTTCCACCCGGTTGACCTCTTGTGGACGAATCAGCGGGCCAATATCGGTATCTTCCCGGGTGGGGTCGCCAACGCGAAGTTCAGCGCAGGCTGCGGCCAGGCGTGCTGCCAGTTCGCGGGCAATGCTGCGCTCGGCAAAGATTCGTTGCGCCGAGACACAAACCTGACCGGCATGGTAAAAACCGCCTTTGAGCAGTTTGGCTGTCGCCAGCTCCAGAGCGCAGCGCGTGCCGGGAGCCAGTCGCGAACGCAGCATCCAGCCGACCCTGGCGTTGCCGATGAAACTGAGAAATGCCACGCGGGGATCGCTGACCAGTTGCCCCGCCACATCCAGATTTTCAGTCAGCAGTGCCTGACACCAGCCATCCGGCAAACCTGCCTGACGCAACATGGCCACCAGGCGAAAGCACGATAAAGGGGTGGCCTCAGCCGGTTTGACAATCACCGGACAGCCCGCCGCGATGGCCGGGCCAATCTGATGAGCAATCAGGTTCAGGGGATGATTAAAAGCACTGATCGCCACAACCACGCCGATGGGCTCTTTCATCGTCCATGCCTGTTTGCCTGCCGATGATGCATTCAGTCCCATGGGAATCGCCTCGCCAGCGTTACCGCGCAAACACTCCACACAGAGACGGATGCTGTCGATGGCGCGAACCATCTCAATGCGCGAATCCACCAGCGGCTTGCCGCCCTCGCGTGCAGCTTCCATCACCAGCGATTCAGCTTCTTGCTGCATCAGGGTGATGAACGTTTTACGGCCATAAACTGACTGAAATCCCAGCCGGACTGTACCTTTACTGCCTGCGTCAGACGTTTTACACTATCGGCAATGTCACCGATCACCCCCTGCTCCGGGTGATAGACGGCATCCACCGATGCAGGTACATAGTTCACATGAATAACCCGCGCATCGGTGGTGGCTTTCTGCCCCATCATAAACGGAGGCTTTTCCACCACGTCATGACCGACATTGATGATCAGATCGGCGGATTCGATGGCACGATGCGCGAAAAGTTTCGAGGCAGAAATGCCTCTGCGCATCACGGCAGCCAAAATAGCCTGTACCAATTTGCCAGACCACATCGCCCCCATGCTGCAAGTGATAGGGGCTAAGTCCCCTTTCGCCGCTGTTATGGCTAAAGCCTCCGAACTTCGCTCCTTTGTTGAGCGACAGAATGGCGTTGCGACTCAAGGCACCAAAACTCATCGCCGAAATATTGAACACACTGGATTCATATGGCTGAAGGCAGTCCGTGCCGCCAATGTGCAGACGTAGTTCTGCATCCACCTCAGCCACATTAATCGAAACCAGGGAATGACTGATCCATTCATAACTTTCCCGGTAGGTATCCACCTGGGTGCCAAAAGGCACGGTATCCAGCGCTCCCTTGGCGCGTTGATAGATCACACTGCGAAACATGCGGTTAACCGGCGCACCGTCAGTGTCCGACTCAATCAGGTATTGGCGAATAAAGGGGCGCAGCCACTCCATCAGCCAGAGCGCCTGCGGCCACCGTTGCGCAAGCACCGCGACAAGCAACAGTGAAATAATGATAAAGGGAAAAAACGGGATGCGCATGAACGGGCATTCTTTCTGTCGTTACCGGCATGAAATACTTACAGCGGTGGACATGATTTTTTTTTGGGGGGGTGAGCGCGCTTTCGCTGATGGAGACTCCCGACACGAAGGCGCGCCTGAGTTATCTGCTCAAAAAACGGAACCATCTTACATTGGTCTTGTCAGACGCATCATTTCCAGCCGCCAGATGATAGTTTGTTATTGTAGTCTTCATGGCTTAGCACCTCGACAAAATCAAAAGTACCATTCCTCTCGATACAGATGAGCCTGTAGCTCCAGCCGACGGGGATACTGATGACTTCTCTTTGCCTCATGCTTGCCAGTCGTTTGCCTTTTAGCGCGTGATAACTCTTGCCTTCCGATATGATTTCGATAACGGACAAGGTTTTTTCGGCTACTTTTTTGGGAAGATGTGAAATATCTATTGGCGATGACTTTACCTTTTCATTCCAGGCCGATTTACGCTTTAACCTGCGTTCATTGATTTCCTCCTCCTGTTTACAACGATGGCAAAACATGCCTTTCCCTTTGTGACCACAGGGGAAAACTTTCTTCCTGCTCGCCATAGATCCTCCTGAGACTTTTCATGAGCCTGACGCATTAGCTGATGTGCAGGCACAGAACTGCGCAAATGGTTCTGTGCCTGTACTCAACACCTTCGCCAACAAGCCTGAGAATATTCCATCTTTGGCCAGGGGGGGGTATTCAAAGCACAGATTACCTCCAATAAAGGAACACCCATGCCCGAAACCATAACGTTTTCATCTTCGCTACGCCAGTGGCGGATGCTGAAACACGTTCAGCATAACGGCAGTGAATGTTTGCGTGTTTTAGCCAGAGCTCACATTTTTGGTTACACCCGGGCCAGCACACGGGTTTGACAAGATAGGCAGGGAACTTATGCTGGCTCCATCACAGATAGCGGAGGAAGTATGCAAGTAATTGGTGTCGATATCGGTTTTGGTTTTACCAAGGCCACCGATGGCAAACAGTTTCGCGTATTCAAATCCATTTACGGCGAAGC
>JALSZZ010000059.1 GCA_027075825.1 Mariprofundaceae bacterium
GTTCTCCTCTTTTGACTGATTTTGATTTTTCAAATGCCAATCCTACGGCTAAGGGCCACGATGGGCTTACCAAATTTACAGCAGTTTAGGGACAGTATCATGAAAGGATCAACGGTGGTATTGGGAGCGGTTTCAAAGCGAAGAGTGCTGTATTCACTCATGGTTTGTCCTCCTGTGTTGGTGAAGATTACCGATCTATCGGCTTCACAACAGGAGGTCTGGCATCGGACACAAAAAAGCCCGCACGATGGCGGGCTGGATCAGAAAGAAGGGCCTCGGTCTCGCCAACCTGAAGGTAGGTTGATGCGAAGGACGCCCTTGCCTTTCTTGATGACGAGTTGATCACCTTCAATGTACCCTTGGTAGATGTCTTTGGCTTTCACAACATATCGCCCGTAACGCACAGGCAGCTTTTGGCCCGTCAGCTCTTCAAATCGACGCGGTGTCATGTCAGTTCTCCTTGAATGATCTGAATTGAAAACTCCTTAGTGCGTGTGAGCATCAAGCGCAAGATCGAGAACCCAGAACACGGCGTAAAATCCGTTGTCCAGACCGAATCCTCGAAAGCCCGATGAACGTAGCAGATGAGGGGAGATGCCGGCATATTCGGCAAAGGCCTCTCTACTTTCGAATAGACCTTGGTAGCTGTCGATCCAGTCGCTGGGATAGGCGAGATAGCGTCCCAGCCCATGGATCAGAGCCTCTTCGAACACAGTGCAGTCGATGGTGGATGTGATCTCGGCAATGTCATCCAGAATCGTCTGGATGGTATGCCGAGGGTTATCAACTTTTGTGCCAGAAGGGAGGTGGTGTGTGGCGATCCATTTGATCACGGGTTTGTAGTCATAGGCGGGTGTTTCGCCCGCAACCAGACGGCTTAGACCGTCCATTGCGATCTGTGCGTCAAGATCATCCACCTCTGGCGCATCGCCGCTGAGAGCCAGATCAAGCAGCTGAGTGATCACAGGCGCTTGGTGCGGACGGTGCATTGATGGAAGAGCAAGAGTGAGGTTTTTCATGCGTGCCTCCTTTGGTTGTGTTCAATGAAGGAGGCGGGGCATGCTTGGCAAAATATCAAGACACCGGCTTGATAAATGGCGGCTCCGTGATGATAAGACGTGCTGGAGGTTGGTGGGCTTCTACCAGTTCGATGTGGTGGGATGGGGTAACGCCGATGAGCGTGATGCTTCGGTTTGAGCACAGAACATCCAGAAGGGTGTTGATGCTAATGGGGCCGGATCTGAACATTTCTCGTGCGTAGTGCAGATGAATGCCTTCTCCAGAAAGGGACAGGAAGTCTCCGTGCTGATTGAGCATGAGAAGAGCGGTGTTGGATGTGAGGTGGCTGATGATGGCATTAATGGTGATACGTTCATCGGTTTTGATCTGGAATCTGGGTAGTGCGGCGTATTCGCTTTCAAACTCGATGATCAGGTTGTGGCTGCGCATGACGCGTTTGTTGCGTCTGAGGGTGGCCAATCGATACATCTGCTCTATGGCATCGCTCAGATCATTAGAGGCCTTCATCCACAGCGCTCCCAGCTCAAGAGCGGGGGAGAGCATGTTGAAGGGGGCAAAGAGGATTTCATCCATCTCTTCTTGAGTGAGCCGCAGTCCATCTGCTTCGTAGCTATACTTGACCGGACCGACAATAAACCCTTCTTCGTCGATTTCTGCATGGACAGGAAAAAAGGCACGAATCTGAAACCCTTCCATCTCAAGAGATGAATGGCGACGATGGGCTGGATGCAGGGGGATGACTTTTTTGCGATTTCTCATACATCTGCCAGGAATCCTGCCTCTTGTAGTCGGTGTCTAAGCGTTTTCTGAAGTCTGTCCAGATCGTCCCGAATTGTATCAAGCTCTTTCTCGTACACGGAGCCTCGACTGGTTCGTCGGTCGGTCATGCGATAGAACCGATTCATGAGACGAAGCCACATGTCCTGAAGGGAGTAGAAGTGGTCCACGAGTGATTTGGTGATGTCGGCATTGAGCGCGAAGTGTTCATCATCCCGAATCTGTCGGGGACGTCTCTTGTAGAGAACAGGCTTCATGTCTTTGCCATTCCTGACGTACTCCCAATGGACCAGGACGGGGCTGCGGTATTCGTTCCCGCCAATCTTCCACCAGCGAACACCAATCTTGCCGCCGGCGAAGTTGGGCTGCGAGCGGTTGAGCAGGTACGACACATGGTCAATGGTGTCTTCGATCGCTGCAAGCTGATCGATGACGCTTTGGCACCGCTGGTGATGTTCTTGCAATCGAGCCAGCAGCACCTGTGTGTTGCTGGCGGAGACAGATTGCTCATTGATGGTCTTGGGACGGGGGCGGCGACGATTCTTTTGGGTATTGGTAGTTTCGTTGGTCATGTGCGGCCTCCAGGCGTAAGAGGGAACAACATCACATATACATAAGGGCTAAAGCAGGAGTAACTTCTCATATACATGTTATAGGGGCTAACCGGCCCCGAGTTTACACATACTAGCCTTATTTTAACAACTTCTCACTAATGTAGAGTTTCCATAAGTTAATCATACATATATGTATAGAAAATGTTTAGATTATCTATCGTTTTATGATGCTCCTGCCAAGGTTGGGATTGCCGTGGGCGCATACTGATACATTGTGCACAGTTCACTGTGCACATGGAGGATCAATTTATAAACATGATTAACTTTATATATACATATATGTAAGAAACAGGACGCAACCATTTGTGTTTTAATGAAAATATTTTTATAAGAAATAATAATGTTTGACAAATGTTTTGGGTGGATTTATCATTGATGGTGTGCATAGTGCACTGTTCACAGTCTATCAATCGCGAGGAGAAGGGAATGAGTTACCAGGTTGTAGGATTGGACATTGGCCATTCAGCTACCAAAATCACGCTGGATACCAGGCACGGTGTGGAGCGCGTTCTGTATCCTTCATTGGCGACACCGGCCTTCAAGATCTCCTATGAGGCTGAGGCCAAGAGAGCGGAACGAGAGACGGTAGAGGTGGCTGACAAGGGGAAGTTCTTTGTCGGAGAGACGGCTAGGGTTCAAGCTGACAAATCCATCAATACTGGCCTGTCTGATGAATGGGTGTTGAGTGACGAGCATGAGGCCTTGGTAGCGTTTGCTGCCAAAATCGCCAAAGAGAGCGCCCCTGATAGCATCAAGGGCAAGATGGTAGTTGTAGGGCTGCCGGTATCATCTTTTGAGAGTCTGAAGAAGCCCGTCAAAGACCAGGTTGAACGATATTTTTCCGGAGCAACGGTAGCTGTAGTCCCTCAGCCACTTTCCGGCTACTTCAACCTGATTACCAATAGAAAGGGCGAGTTCCTCAATCCTGACGAAAACGGTGAAGCCTCGTATGCCATCGTTGATATGGGCCACTTCACGACAGACTACATCATTATGGATCAAGGGCGATGGGTGCAAAGGGCTTCTGGAAGTGGACCGGGTGTTCATCTGGCTGCCCAGAATTTGCAAGAGCTTCTCAAGGAGAAGGGTCTGAGCATCAATCTGATCGCATGTGAAAAGGCGATTCGAGAGCGCAGACTGAAAGCTGCCCGTATGCTGGAGGGGTTCAATTTGGATCAAGCCATTTCCGCATCTTTCTCCCCCCTTGTATCTAAGGCCGTCAGCCAGTTTGAGGAGTTGGCGGGTGATCGGATCTATGATCTCGATGCCATTGTCATTGTCGGGGGGGGAGCAGACTTCCTCTATCCAGCATTCAAGGAAAAGTGGCCTTTTGCGTCCAAGCCAGAAGACATTCACAATCAGCCTCAAGATGGCTATGTGACATCCTTTCTAGGGGTGGCGTCATCCATGTTGTCTGGTTCACGTTTTTTGGTCTCAGAGGGATTCTATCGCTACGGCAGGAATCGTATCTGGTTGGAGACAGTGACCAAGGGAGCAGCGTAGAGGAAGGCCCATGTGGATGAGAAAAATTGACAGGAAGCCGCTCAGGCTGGTCATCTACCTGTCTCCGGATGAAGATGAACTCTTGTATAGATGGCTGGAGACAATTCCCTATGGGAAAACATCGAAATCGATACGGGAGGCATTGAGAAGCTACCTTTCGGGCGAGGTGGTCATGACCCCAGAGGACAACGTATCTGTTGAGCCGGTGGATGGGCGCTCTCGCCAAGCAGACAACAAGGCCATCCTAGAGATGGCCGACCGAATACGGTCTCTTCACGAATTTTAAACATATAAAAACCGCCCTTTCGGGCGGTCGATTTACCAACGCATGAAGTGTTCATCCAAATAGCCGGATCACTTTGTTTCTCTCTTCCTCTTTGATTTCCTGAATGGTCCTTTCCATGAACTCTGGACCAATCTCAAATTGCTTCATGATACGCCTTGCCTCTATTGCCTCGGAACTCTTAAGTTCCTTTTCGTCGGTCCCAGAGACCCTGATTTCCAATTGCAGACGTTGCTCTCGCGACAACTCTTGATACTGAATGGGAGGAACGATCCCACGTTCAATAGCGCCCGTCGTATACAAATCACCTATGGCGTCTTGTTCACCTTCGGCCGCGCGTAGCAATAGAGCAATCATCAACCTTTCAACAGACTCGTTTGCGAGCAGGACAGAATCATGATAGGGATCATCAAGATCACCGACTACAGACAAGTACCGGGACAAGTCCAGAAGAGAGATGTGACGGTTGATCCTCAACCTTTTCATCTCCTGGTGGGAATACTTTTTCTCAAGCATGTCTAAGGTCCTCTGCCTTCTCACGGCTTTTATTCTAACAAATGTATTGTTTGCTATCAAAAACATTTTTATAA
>JALSZZ010000060.1 GCA_027075825.1 Mariprofundaceae bacterium
ATCGCCATCCTGCAATAACTGCGTCACCGCCGGTGTGCGCTGTGCATCGCTGGCTGCTGCCCATACCTCGCAGCCGTAATATTCGACAAGCTGAGAGTTGCCATCGGTATGGTCCCAATGGTGATGCGTGTTCCAGATGTGGGCAAGTGGGCGCTGATGCTGCTGGCAATGGCGGCGTACAGCGGGCACCAGCGCCGGATCAATCGCCCAGGCGGTATGGCTCGCCTCAGGGAAGAGTACATAAATGTAATTGTCGCGCAGTACCGGCAACTGCCACAGGGTAAAACCTTGGTGCTGGTAAGCTACCGGCTTCACAGGCGTTGATAATGCAGGAACTGGCTTTCCCGCCCCTGACGAAGACCGCGTTGTTCAAATTTGGTGTAAATACGATTTGCTTCACGCGGCACAAAGCCATCTGGCCCGCCTGCGTTTTGCAATCCCGGTGTTTGATCAAGAATATCCCGCATCCATATGGCCAGATCCGGTTTATCGCTGGCCAGACGGAGAAAACCACCGGATTTGATGCGTGAGCACAGCAGAGCCGCAAAGTCTTTTTGAATCAATCGGCGCTTGTGATGTTTCTTTTTCGGCCAGGGATCAGGGTGATTGATATACACACCATCGAGCTGGCCCTCATCAATCTGACGTTCGAGCACAAGCTGCGCCGGTTGCTGAGAAATACGGCAGCGTTCAATCACCCCCGCATCTTCCAGTCGTCCTACGCATTTGGCCACACCGGGCAGATAAATCTCAATCCCCAACAACTGCCATTGAGGGTGACGGCGCGCCAGTTCCGTCAAAAAGTCACCGTTGCCAAAACCAATTTCCATGACCACAGGAGCATGCATATCAAAACCACAATCAGCCAGCGGCACATCCGGTTTCAGTCCGATTTCCGGCAGCCAGCGCAGCAGGCGTTGCTCCTGCCCTTTGGTTACAAAACCGTTTTTTCGGCCATGGGTTCGCATCTCATGCTGCACATATTGATCCCGGAAACTTCGTGTGAGTCGCATGGGCAAACGCTAGGAGGCTGCCGGACGTAAGGCAAATCTGCCCGATAAGATGTGAAAATCAGTGGGAAGTATTGCTGCGCCGCCCGTCAGAGACGAATCCCCAGATGACGACGCAGGTTCAGCGGAATTTGTGGCAGCGACAACACGTCAACGGCGGCGTTCAGTTGCACCGCAGCCTTGGGCATACCATATACTCTCGATGTTTTTTCATCCTGGGCAATGGTATGCCAGCCATGATCACGCATGGCTTTAAGGCCTTCAGCGCCATCGCGGCCCATGCCCGTGAGCAATACGCCAATGGCTCTACCTCGCCAGTGATCAACCAGACTGTGAAAAAAAATATCCGCTGAAGGGCAGACGTTATGCTGTTGTTCGTTGTGAGGCAAATAGCCCAGTGTCTGCCTATCAGTCACGACCAGATGGGTTTGGCTGGGGGCAAGATACACATTGCCGGACTGTAGCACAGACCGTTCCATGGCCACCTGCACAGGTTGTGGAATTTGCTGTCCAAGCCATTGCGCCAGTCCCTGAGAAAACCGGCGATCCACATGTTGCACCACCACTACAGGCCAGGGAATATTTCGGCCCAGTCCTTTAAGTACCTGCACCAGGGCAGCCGGCCCTCCTGTGGAGGCAGCTATTGCCAGCAGGCCACGTGATTCCTGATTGCCATGATTATGGGTAACGGCAGAGGCATGATGCTGATGCTCTGCATTCCCGGCCTGTCGTTTTTGCGTACGGTGAATAAAACTATCCAGACTGGCAATTTTTTCCAGCAGAATGCGGTCGCAATCAGGCCCTTTAAGCGGATGGCGCAAGACATCAAGTGCGCCGGCATCGAGCACATCAAAAGCCAGCGCCTGCGTCTGGTGGCCCAGTGAAGGGCTGACAATCAGAATCGCACAGGGAAATTCAGTCATCACCCGCCGGGTGGTTTGAACGCTGTCCAGCAAGGGCAGGGTAAGATCCATAATGAGCAATTCAGGGGGGTCCAGCCGTGCCATTTGCAATACATCCAGACCATTATCTGTTTGCCAGATGATCTCATTGCCCTGTTTGCCATCAATAATGCGCTGCAACAAGCGCAGATCCGACGGGTTTTCACAAGCCAGCGCAATGCGTAAGCCCATTATGCACCTCCTAGCAGTTCACGAACTTTTTGCAGCATGGACTGATCATCGAAACTGCTTTTAGCCAGGTAGGCATCGGCTCCCGCTTCCAGCCCACGCATGCGATCATGCTCGTTTTCTTTATAAGAAACAATAATCACAGGCATGATGCCAAAGCGTGAGTCCTGCCGCATGCGCTGAATCAGCGTAATGCCATCCATATGTGGCATATCGACATCACTGATCAGCAAATCATAATCATTGGCATTGAGCATATTCCAGGCATCCAGTCCATCCACCGCAACATCCACGGCATAACCTTCAGCGATCAACATATTACGTTCTGTTTCGCGTACCGTGATGGAATCGTCGGCAACCAGAATGCGTCTATGTACGGCAGCCCCGACATGTTGCTTCTCGCCCTTGTATCTGCGCCTGGAAGCGAGAAAGCGAGCCATGCTGCGCAAGATATCATGCGTATCCATCATATAGATCAGGGTACCATCCGGCATTACCGCACAGGAAGCAATATCCTGAACCTTGCCCAACACCTCCGGCAGGGGTTTTTCCACCAGATCGTGGATACCGACAACCGCATCAACGATCAGGCCGAGGCTGTGCGGCGGCTGGCCAAACACCAGTACGTGCCAGGGGAAAGGGAGTGTATTACTCATTGAAACATCAAACAACGTTGTTGCCTGCACCAGCCCGATATGCTGCTCACCCAGATAAAAAAACGGCTGACCCTCGGCATACTGAATATCTTCCTCATACAGCAAGGCCATGTGCTGCAATCGTGCCAATGGCACGGCCCAGATCTGCCTGGCAATGCTTACCTGCAAGGCCCTGGTGACAGCCAGTGAAATCGGCAAATGCAGTTCAAAGCGTGTTCCCTTGCCTGCCTCCGTTTCTACATGCATCACACCCTGAACATCGCGCACCGTCATTTCCACGACATCAAGGCCAACGCCCCGGCCTGAAATTTCACTGACTGTTTCACGCATACTAAAACCCGGCAGGAATAAAAATGCCAGTAACTCGGCTTGTTCCATGCGCTCAACCATCTCGGCGGATGCATGTCCGCGCTGCACAATGCAGCGGCGAAGCAATTCCAGATCAATGCCTGCGCCATCGTCTTCGACAATAATCTTGAGCATGCCGGACTGATGCAGAGCACGAAGATACACATGGCCTTCTGCCGGTTTGCCAGCCGTCAGGCGTGTGTCGGGATCACCAATGCCATGATCGACAGCATTGCGCAGCAGATGTTGCAGCGGTGCTTTTATTTTTTCGAGAATGTCCCGATCCACCAGCGTATTTTCGCCTTCGATATGCAGGTGAACATCCCTGCCAAGTTCAACCCCCAGATCATGTACCATGCGCCTGAAACCCTGAATGCCGTGGGCAAAGGGTTGCATACGACAATCCACGCTTAATTCCTGTAATTGTCGCGACTGGCGAAACACACTGCGTTCATACTGCTCCAGACGGGTCAGGCCTTCCTGAATCTGTTCGCTGATTTCCAGTAAATAATGCTGGCTACGAGACAATGCTGCTGTGCAGGCGCTGTTACTGGTAGCTGCACCGCTTTCCAGCATGGATGTTTCCACCTGACGCAGCAGTTTCACGCTTTCTCTGGCTTGTGATTTAAGACGTTGCATGGTGTCGTTCAGAGGCATTAGCCACTGCCATTCTGCCTGAATTTCAGTCGCCAGACCAAGCATGCGTTCGATATGCTGCGGACTGATCCGCACATGCGCTGTTGCCCTGGTCGTGGTCGCAGGATTTTCTTCGCTTGCTTCATTGGCAGGAGATGCCACTTCGCCTGTTGTGTCGCCAGGTCTCGTTTCCGTCGTTGTCTCAGGGGGGTGTAGCATCGCTGTCAGACTGGCGTTCAGGGCTTCCAGCTCTGATTCATCAACAGTTTTCTGGTCAGCAAAAGCCTGCAAGGTATCAATTGCCCTGAGCATGGGCGCAACACAAGCGCTATGCCAGTGACTGCGCCCCTCCTGCATGGCAACCATTGCATCTTCCATGTGATGAGCCAGCGACACTGCATCGTTTAACTGAATGACCCGTGCGGCACCCTTGAGTGAATGCGCAGCGCGCATCATGGCCTGGAGTGTTTCCGCGTCATCAGCCTGTTCATTCAGCCGCAATACACCATCGGCAAGCACAGAGAGGCTGCTCTCTGCTTCCATCCGGAACAGCTCATGCATGGAAAGCTGAGAATAATCCATCGAATTACCCCGCCTGCTTCGTGCTTTGCCGATTCATCGGATCAACTCGCCCAAATCAGACCAGCGATCAGTATCCAGCACACAGGCATGGTGGCGACCTTGCCCGACCTCAGTCATGCACAGACCCAGGCTGAGCCGACGTTGCAGCACAGGCAGACTATCGGGCACGGGCTGCAAGGCGTGACGATAGCAGTAATGCACGCCGGACACTTCGTGAACAGCAAATACCACCGGGTGTCCACAGGGGCGGACATGCAACAGCAGGGGGTTGCCATTTGTCGTATCCAGATCGATCCGGGGCATGCCCAGCAATCCACCGAGTGAAATATGCAGGCACAGTTCGCCGCGCACCTGCATCAGTCCGAGTAATACATCCGGATTTCTGTGCGG
>JALSZZ010000061.1 GCA_027075825.1 Mariprofundaceae bacterium
GAGCGTGCTTCCGCAGCGGTTGAAGTGGCGAATCTGCATCAATCGCTGTTGAGTCTGGCAAATTCATCCTGGCAAGGCGAACGATTATTTGCCGGCACGGCGACGAAAACAGCGCCTTTTTTCCTTGATGTGAACGGGCATGCGGTCTATCAGGGGGCGGTTCAGGACAGAACTGTCGATATCAGTACGACAATTACTCTGGTGAGCAACATTCGGGGAGATGAAGCTGCATTCGCCTCTGCCTTCGGAGCGTTGGAAAATCTTCAGCTTGCCTTGCAGAACAACGATGTTGTGGGCATACAAGGCGCTGTTGACGAGACAACGCGTGCCTCGTCGGCGATGGCTGATCTGAATGCCAAACTTGGGGCATTACACAATGTGTTTGAGGCACATATGAGCGTTTTCCGCAACTCAGATGTGCTGTTGCAGCAACGCCTAAGTACACATGAACAAGTGAACCTTCCGGAGGTAATCACGCAATTAGAGCAGTCGTCGATCACCCTGCAGGCATTGTATTCGCAGGTATCCAGGTTTCAAAAATTGAGCCTGGTGAATTATTTGTAATGCTGATTATCCGTTCACTTGTCGGTGAGAAGATCATGGTTGGCGAGAATATTTGTTTGACAATCTGTGAAGTGAGTAAGGACAAGACTGTCAGAATTGGAGTTGAGGCGCCAAGAAGTATAAGGGTATTACGCAAGGAATTGCTTGATTTGCTGAAAGAAGAAAACACATCGGCAATATGGCACGGAAATGCCCTGGATTTGATGGAGATGCTGAATGGAAAAAACTAATGTTGTTTGTGCCAGCCAGGAAGAGTTCGCCCGGGAGAATATTTTTCTTTTTCCCGATGGGATTATTGGCTTCCCCGACGCCAAGCACTTTGCGTTGATTTATCAGGGGTACGGAGATGTTGCCTGTCTGCAGTGTGTTGACAGCTATGAGCCGGCATTATTGGTGACGCCCTGGGATTGCGACAGGCTTGGAGCATTGCCTGCAGGGGAGGTGCTCCCCGAAGTGATAAGCAACAAGAGTTCGAAGGATATGCTATGGCTTGTGGTATTAAATCCAAATGCAGATGCAAGATGGGTCACGGCTAATATTCGGGCTCCGATTGTTATTGATGAAAAAACAGGGAATGGATTGCAGTTTATTTTGCCTGATGAGAGTTTGCCGGTTAGGATGAAGTGGATTGAATTATCACCAGAGTGAAGAATAAAGGAGGGGATACAGAAGGATGGGGGATAATAAGCAAGGTGGCTTTACGCTGATTGAGATATTGGTGGTGATAGGTATTATCGGGATTCTGGTCGCAATAGCTATTCCCGGGTATCAGGGTATCAAGGATAAATCCTATAATGCGGCGAGCGAAGCAGATTTGACAAACATACGCAAGGCAACTGAAACTTTTTATTTGAATAACGATCATTATCCGGATTCGATAGCCCCGGCTTCCGGGAAGATAGTTTTGCAAACGGCAGGTGCCGAGCCTGTCCCGATATATTTAACGAATAAAGTTTACTTTGGCATGAAAAGCAGTGCGGAAAGTTATGCAATGGCGACAAAGCATTTGCAGGGTTCCCAAGTGCTCTCGTTAACCAGTACGAAAACCAATTTGAAGGAAACAGCGGCTAAAAAAGGAGCGCCTCTTGTGGCAAGCGATATCCCTAATATTCCATGATCTATGGAGTGGTTCTGCACGGGATTCGGCCAGTTTGGCTAGACTAATAAAGGTAAAGGTTGGAATCAGGAGAATGAGAGGTTTCTATGGCCTTGTTTCAAGGTCACTGATGTCGGTTTTCTGGATAATTGTGTGTGGGGGGATGATTGGTGGATGTTCATCCGGGGAGCAGACAGGGGTCTCTGAGAAGGAAGAAGTTCGGATTGGCCGATTGATATGTGGAGGCCATCTTTCTCTGGCAGTTGTCGAGAATCGTAACCAGGGTCGTTTTGAAGACTTTCGTCTTGTTACTGTTCAGAATCACCGATGGGACAAAGTTGTCGAGGATCTGGAATATGGACGTCTGGATGGAACTTTCATTTTATCACCGCTGGCGATGAACCTTATTCGCAATGGTTTGAAAGCAAAGATTGTATTGATGGCTGACCGGAACGGTAATGGTTTCGTGTTGTCGCGGCAGCACTCGTCCATCGAGAGTCTTGCCGGAAGTCATGCGATTATTGCAGTGCCTCATCGCTTCTCGCAGCATCATGTGCTTCTTTATCTGGCATTGCAACAACACCATGTTCCATATCATGATATTAGTGTCGTTGCAATGGCGCCGCGTGACATGATTAATTCTCTGCGTCGCGGCGAAATTGATGGATTCGTTGTTGGTGAACCTGAAGCCAACAAATCGATTTCGCTTGGAGTTGGCTGGATGGCAGCTATTTCTCCGCAAATATGGAAAGATCACCTTGATCATGTGTTTATCCTGACAGACCGGTTTATTCGTGAACATCCTGAAAGGGCTGCACGTCTGGTTCAGGCCTTGCAACAAGCCGGTCAATTTATTGAAGTGCATCCGAAGCAGGCGGCACTATTGGGAGAGGACTACACTGGATCAAGCGCGCAAGTATTTGAGCAAGTGTTGACGACCCCGCCTGATTGGATCGATTTTAGCGATATGCGTCCAACTTTCGCTCGTGTTAAGGAGATGGCGCAAGTGATGGTAGAAATGGGTTTGTGGGATAGTATGCCTCCAAACTTGGCTGCCATGCTCGATCTTCGTTTCTTAAAAGCTGAAAGTAACTAATACGTTTTTCGATGCGAAAGTTCTCTCTAAAGGGGATATGGTACCTCAGCCTTGTCATTGCCTCGGTGCTTCCCGCTATTGTTCTCGCTCCATGGCTGGAGGAGAAAGCGCGCGTTTTGTTGCTTGCCAATGCGTTGCTTGAACAGGAAATAGAACATCGCGAACTTCTGGTTCGCTTGCATCAGGAACAAAAGCGTTTATTGACCATTCTAACGAACAAGTCTGATCCAATCGGGGCCTTGTTGGCAATCGAAGACAAACAAGGGGTAAAAAAGTTTCTGCAAAAAATTGTCGAGCGGGAGCCTTTATTGAATACTCTAGAGGTTTTCGGTGATAAGGGCGAACTGTTTGCCTACATGAAAGAGCCAGATCACATTTTGTTTGAATTAGATGCTATGGACCCTGTCTACACTGTTCCTATGCATGGGCGTTCTTTTCTTGCCTCTCCACGATGGCTGGATGACGGACATTACGAATTTATGATTGCGGCGCCTATCGAGTATGAGGGGCACGCCATAGGTGTGCTAGTCGGTGCAATCAATGTTGATGATTTCCTTCGCAGCAGAGGACCTGGCGAAAATTCGGAGCAACGACTTTTTCTTGTAGATAGCCGAGGGCGGCTACTCACGGGGGGGCATGACAGCGACTATGCAAAAGGAGACTTGCTCACTCATTTCCCCTCTGTAAGACGGCTTCTTGAGGGACGTACCTGGCGTGAACAACAAACTTATAAGGGCATTAATGGCCATCAGGTTTTTGCCCTGGCTTCTCCGGTCCCTGAACTGCAATGGGGGATGGTTTCCGAGATTCCGGAAAGCTTGATTTATTTGCCTATTATGAAGTCTCTTGGACTGCTTGTTTTGATCGTGTTTTTATTTCATATCGCTTTCGGGCTTGCTGGAATGGTTATGGCAAGACGCGTCACTGCACCAGTTGGCGTCTTGTTAAATGAAATGCGCCGTATTGCACAAGGAAAAGAGGATTTGACGATTTCTACGATTGAAGGATGTAAGGAGTTTATTGCTTTATCACAGTCTTTGCGATCCATGCTTCGGGCCTTGCATCAGCGCGAAGAACGATTGCGCGAGGCATATCAGGCGCTAGACCAGGCTGGAGAGGCGATTGTCATCACTGACATTCGCGGACAGGTAGAATATGCCAACAAGGCATTTGGTCGAATTTTTGGTTTCCCGTTTGCGGCGATTCTTGGGCGTTCATTGTTGGTGCTAATGAATGGAAACCCCCAAAAAAGGCAGATCTTTCACCAAATGCGGGATTCTCTGAAGCAGAGCCAAACATGGGAGTCAGTTGTTGATGGGCGAAATGCCCAAGGGGAGTCGATAATTGTTGATGTCCACATCTCTCCGGTGCTTGTGGATGGGGAGATAAAACATTTTGTCGTCATTCTTCAGGACATTACCCGAGACAGAGCACTGGAGGAGCAATTCCGCCAAGCTCAGAAAATGGAGTCTCTTGGCGTGTTGGTGGGGGGAATAGCACATGATTTTAACAATATGCTTGCCGGAATCATTGGCAATTTGTACTTAGCAAAAAAGTCGGCCTCCGAAGAATGTCGGGAAGGGGAATTGGGAACGCGATTGGGCAATATTGAACAGCTGTGTAAGCAGGCAAGCGAGATGATTAAGCATCTACTGATGTATGTCCGGAAGGCTCCTGTTGATATTCAGCCCATGTCCGCATGCTCCTTTGTGCATCAGACGATGAATATTTTAAGAGCGACAATCCCGGAAAATATCACCATTGAAGTTGATATCCCGGATGAACCTTTGGTTATTCGAGGTGATGTTACTGCCTTGCAGCAGATTTTGTTTAATCTGGTTATCAATGCTCGTGATGCGGTGGCTGACAAAAAAGGGGGCGTGATTTCGGTTTCTTTAACGCGTATTTCGAGGGGAAAACTGTCGTCCCGAATACAAGTCAATGGTACAGGTGATGCTGTCA
>JALSZZ010000062.1 GCA_027075825.1 Mariprofundaceae bacterium
AGGACGGTGGCCGGTTTTATCACCCAGCCGCTGGAAACAGCCATCGCCCAGGCCGGGGGCATTGATTATATCTCTTCCGTCAGCGTCAGCGGTGCCTCCACCATTTCCGCCACGCTGCGGCTTAATTACGATTCCAACCGGGCGCTGACCGACATCAACGCCCGCGTCAACGCCGTGCTGAACCAGTTGCCGTCGCAGGCGCAGCAACCGGTGCTGACTGTGCAGGTCGGCGAAACCATTGATGCCATGTACATGGGCTTTTTCAGCGATGTGCTGGGCAGCAATCAGGTCACGGATTATTTGCTGCGCGTGGTCAAACCGCAACTGGACGGCATTGAAGGCGTGCAGCGGGCGGAAATCATCGGTGGCCGGCAATTCGCGCTGCGTGCCTGGCTCGACCCGGAGCGCATGGCAGCCTATGGCATCACCGCCAGCGACGTATCGGCAGCACTGGCGAAAAACAATGTGCTCGCCGCCCTCGGTCGCAGCAAGGGGCAGATGGTCACCGTCGATTTGACGGCAGCCACCGATGTGCATTCACTTAACGCCTTCCGTCAGCTCATTATCCGCCATACGCCAACCAGCGTGGTACGCCTGGAAAATGTCGCCAATGTCACGCTGGGCGCAGAATCCTATGAACTGAGCACGGCCTTTGATGGCAAGCGTTCGGTGTTTGTCGGCATCAAGGTAGCGCCGGATGCCAATGTGCTGGAAGTGATTGAACGGGTGCGACAGGCCTTCCCGGCCATTGTTGCCCGGATGCCTGTCGGACTGACGGCAAAAATCGTCTATGACGGCACCAAATTTATTCAGAGTTCTATCGACGAAGTGGTGAAAACGCTGCTCGAAGCACTGCTGATTGTGGCGCTGGTGGTGTTTCTGTTTCTCGGCCACTGGCGGGCGGTGGTGATTCCGCTGGTGGCCATTCCGTTGTCGCTGATCGGCACGTTTTTTATGATGGAAGCGCTGGGTTACACCATCAATCTGCTGACCCTGCTGGCGCTGGTACTGGCCATCGGGCTGGTGGTGGATGATGCCATTATTGTCGTCGAAAACGTCGATCGCCACATGCATAAGGAAGGCAAAACGCCGTTTGAGGCTGCCATCATGGCGGCGCGTGAGCTGGGCGGGCCGATCATCGCCATGACGGTGGTGCTGATTGCGGCTTATGTGCCGATTGGTTTTCAGGGCGGGCTGACCGGCGCGCTGTTCACCGAGTTTGCCTTTACGCTGGCCGGTGCGGTGACCATTTCCGGCATTGTCGCGCTGACTCTGTCGCCAATGATGACCTCGCGCATGTTTCGCCAGCATGAAACCCCCAACTGGCTGCTGCGCACCAGCGACAAGGGATTTAGCCGCCTGCAAGGCTGGTATCAGCGACGCTTGCAGGGTACGCTGAACACCTGGCCGGTGATGGTGGTCATGGGTGGCATGCTGCTGGCACTGACGGTGTATCTGTTTGCCACCTCCGGTTCCGAGCTGGCACCGCAGGAGGATCAGGGTATTGTGCTGGGGCAGGTGGTTGGCGCGCCGACGGCCACAGCGCAACAAATGGCTACTTATGCCAGTCAGGCGCATGCCCTGGCGAAGGATTTGCCAGAGTATGAGCAGATGTTTCAGATCACCGGCACGCCGACGCGCAACCAGGGCATTGGCGGCGTGATTTTCACCCCCTGGGAGCAACGCCAACGCTCCGCCACTGAGTTGCAACATGCCTTGCAACAGCGCTGGAACCAGATCGCCGGTGCCCGCGTGGCTGCCTTCCAGATGCCTTCGCTACCCGGCTCGCGTGGCCTGCCGATGCAGTTCGTCATCAAAACCACCGAATCCTTTGAAAACCTGCATCAGGTGGTCAGCAAACTGCTCGACAAGGCACGCGCCAGCGGCATGTTTTTTTTCATCGATACCGATCTGAAAATCGACAAGCCGCAAAGCATCGTCGTCATTGATCGCGACATGGCCGCCTCGCTTGGTCTCAGTCAGCAGGATGTGGCGCTGGCACTGGGTAATGCGCTCGGTGGCGGCTACGTCAATTATTTTTCCATCGACGGACGCTCCTACCGCGTCGTGCCACAGGTGGCGCAACGTTATCGCCTCAATCCTGAACAGATGCTGGATTATGATGTGCGCACGCCGGATGGCAGCATGGTGCAACTCTCCACCTTCGCGCATATTCAGGATGTGGTGGTGCCGGAATCCATCAACCGTTTCCAGCAGCTTAATTCCGCCAGGGTGCAGGGCGTGTTTGCCCCGGGCTTATCGCAGGAGCAGGTGCTGGCCTTTATGCGCAAGGCCTTGCAGGAAGTTGCGCCAGCAGGCTACAGCGCCGATTATGCCGGTGAGTCGCGCCAGTTCGAGCAGGAATCAGGCGGCTTTGTGTTCATCCTGATGTTTGCCGTGGTTATCGTCTTTCTGGCTCTGGCCGTGCAGTTCAACAGCTTCCGCGACCCGCTTATTATTCTGATCTCGGTGCCGATGGCACTGCTCGGCGCACTGCTGTTCATCAACGCCGGCCTGACCTCCATCAACATCTACACTCAGGTTGGTCTCGTCACCCTGATGGGGCTGATCAGCAAACACGGCATCCTGATGGTGCAGTTCGCCAATGATTTGCAACACCAGGGCAAAGCCAAGTTCGCCGCCATCAGCGAAGCCTCTGCCGTGCGCCTGCGTCCCATCCTGATGACCACCGCCGCCATGGTGCTCGGCGTGCTGCCGCTGGTACTGGCCGAAGGTGCTGGCGCAGCCGGACGCTTCGCCATGGGGCTGGTGATCTGCGCTGGTCTCTCCATCGGCACGCTGTTCACGCTGTTCGTCGTCCCCGCCATGTACATGCTACTGGCGGAGAATAAGGTGCAAAAAGGATAGCCCGCGTTTGTGTGCAGGCTGACTATGCTTGATACGATATCATCGGTCGCTATGTTTTGCTGAAATTTCGCCAGGAGTCTGTCGGACTCTGGCAATCGTCACGAGAAATAGCGGGAATATACGACCTGTTTGCGGCGAATAGCAGCGCTATTTAACAAAAACAGGGCGAAGGTTTGGCCAATATCCGGTTTTTCACAGTAGATTTGTCAAAGTCCGACAGACTCCCGGTGCTCTCATCTGTAAGTTTGTGATACGCTGTGCTGATGGCCTGTCCCCATTGCAGCGTCTCACAGGCAGACTTGCAGACTGCCAGCCTGTTTTATCCCGGATGCAGAGCGTATAAGCGAGGGTCGCCACAGTGCAAAAAATAAAGGAATGGCTGAGCCGCTTGTTGGCAGATACCCAGTTGATGATGATGTTTACATCATTGCTCGGTATTTTTGGCCTGCTGTTTTTTTTCGCCAAAATACTTGCGCCATTGCTGGTGGCAATCGCCCTGGCCTATGTGCTGGATGGCCTGGTTGGTTTTTTTACCCGCCGTCACCTTGACCGTTCTGTTGCTGTATGGCTGGTATTCAGTGGCTTCATGTTGTCACTGTTTTTCGCCTTGCTGGCCATTGTGCCGCTGTTAACCGATCAGCTGATCGGCATTGCCAACAATATTCCCAAATACATGGATGCATTGCGCACCACCATGTTGCATTTGCAACAGCGTTTTTCCATTGAATGGCTTAATCCTGAGAACCTGCAAACCTTGCTGCACGACAATTCCGAAGCATTGCGGGGCTGGTTGCTCGGCATGGCCAGGCGCTCATTCGGCCTGATTCCGGGGCTGATCACGCTGCTTGTTTATACGGTGCTGGTACCCGTGCTGATTTTTTATTTGCTGAAAGACAAGGAAGATATCCTCGCCTGGTCCGCAGATTTGTTGCCCCGCGAGCGCTCATTGCTGACGCGGGTATGGCATGAGCTTGATGCGCAGATTGGTAATTATATCAAGGGCCGTTTCTGGGAGTCCCTGTGTATCGGTTTGCTGATGTGGCTGGTCTTTGTTGCCATGGGGCATCAATATGCCTTGCTGCTGGGCGTGCTCACCGGCGTGTCGGTATGGATTCCTTTTGTTGGCGCTGCGGTGGTGACCGTGCCGGTCATGTTTCTTTCACTGGCGCAATGGGGCATATCCGATATGGCGCTTTATGCCATCATCGCCTACGGCGTGGTGCAGACGTTTGATGCCAATATCGTTATTCCCTGGCTGTTTTCTGAAGTCGTCAATCTGCATCCCATTGCTATCATTATGGCAGTGCTGGTGTTTGGGAATTTCTGGGGCTTTATTGGCGTGTTTTTTGCCATTCCCATGGCCGTGCTGGTGAAAAGCGTTCTATCGATTTTTCTTGAGAGGCGCGATGAACCGGGAGGATCTTCCCCTGTCAACGACTGATCGGCAATCATGGGTGATCGGTCTGCAAGGGCAGAGCCTGAGCGCTGAAGAACGACAATGGCTGTGTCATTCCCCGCCGCTGGGAGTGATTTTGTTCGCTCGCAACGTGAACACGCCGACGCAGACCAAAGCATTACTGGATGATGTTCGCCAGTGTACCGGCCAGGCTACCTGGGCAGCCATTGATGAGGAAGGCGGACGCATCTGGCGTTTGCCATTTCCTCCCTTTAATCAGCGCGACAGTGCTGCCATTTGGCAGCAGCGTTATCGGCAACAGGCCACACATACCCTGCAACAACTGGGCGATGACGCCCGTTATTGTGGCGAACAGCTTAAAGCGCTCGGCTTCACCCATAACTGTGCTCCGGTGCTCG
>JALSZZ010000063.1:0-405 GCA_027075825.1 Mariprofundaceae bacterium
AACCCGGCCTCGCCGGAAGGCAAAGACCTGGAACCCGCAACCGCAACCACACCACCCATATTGAACCCCCAGCGTTCCATGTGGAACATATCTTGTTGATTATTAATTAGTTTTGCCCATTTTAATGGGTTATCACCCCCTTCCCTCATGGAGACCCCTCGCCCGGAGCGGAAGGGCAGTCAAGGCTCGGCTGGTCGGGCACGGATATTGAATTGGCACAGGTGGTTATTCGGAGTGGCGTGGGCGGAACAACCGGCGGACTTGAGCGACCAGACGACCCGAAGGGCTTGGCCTTTACTGCCCTGGAGTGGAGGGCACACTGCCTCCGTGAGGGAAGGGGGTTGCCGCTGGCACGGACCCCGAAGGGCAGGGACGCCCGTTGTGTGCGCATGGAAGCGCACGCAA
>JALSZZ010000063.1:415-4672 GCA_027075825.1 Mariprofundaceae bacterium
ACGCAAAGCAGGGATGCGCCAGGGAAGGCTATCGGGCGAACATGGATGCTGGCCTGAAATCGCCATGGATGGCGTGGAGAGAGCCGGGCGTCAGCCGGGCAAACGGTTCAAACAGGGCGTGGCTGGCTCTCGATGTCTATGCGGGCCTGGGAGCGCCGCTCTCGGGAAGGGCTAATCTGCGTGGCACTTAGCCGGCCACACTTATAGGTGGGCAGGTTGCCAGCTAGTCGGCACGCCTTTTCATTAAGGTATGGTATAAAAGCCCCAATTTAATCTGGCAGAAAGTAAACGACCAACTCACATTCCAATATGCTTCTGAATGTCTTGGTTGTGTCATGTGCAGCCATTTGCGAATGTTTCGCCTCAGCTGTGCAGGTACCGCATCGGCCCCATGCATCTGACACGAGAACCTATTCTGGAAATTCTCCTTGTTCTTCGAGTTCCTCACTGTACTTCCAGAGGCCATATCCGTTCGGTGGTAAGTCGTATAGACCTTTAGCATCTTGTGTTGGCAAGAGTCTCTCATACGCGAGAAGAAAGTGCTTTTCCACGAAGTCTACGTGATCAACATCAGTTTCCTCCAATACGAGGTCACTGGCGTGTACCCAGCCAATATCGCAGTCATCTGTGATATTACTTGCATCATCGTTCGTGACGGTTCTAGCTTGTCGAGTCTTCGAGCAATATGAAAATACATAGACAGCGTCGTTGCCAGGAGCCCAGTTGCTTGGGTGCTCTGCAACCAGCTCAGCAATCTCACAGCCATGCTTAGAGAGGGAAAAAGCAATACCAGTGGGTACTGCTGCACCAGCAATACCTACGCCACTTACATATGAATGAAAACGAAAAAGGGGTATGCAGCCGGCTACATGTTGCTTAACCCGGAGACGCGCAACTATTGAAATATTGCCTTCATTGTGTTCATGACGCTTTCGCTTGAAATCTAATTGGGCCTCCGCCGTCTCAAGCACTCGTTCGCCAATCTCGAGTATAAGTTCTGCGTCTTTGGCTAACACGGGAATGAAAGGTTCGACTCCACCGATAAATATCGATTTCAGTTGTACCAACGCGGGTTCTAATCCTTGATCTTCATGCGCTGTACCCATCTGCTGAGATACTGCCTTTATTAGGTATTCATGTGTCAGCGGTTCCCCACCAACCACCAAGGCCTCGGTGTCATGGATAATTTCCTTCAATGAGTAATAATCTGGTGTTAACCTTGGATCGCCGCAACCCCCTCTTTGAATTGTCACAATCAAGAATTCAAGCCCCTGCGCGAGTGGATGATCACGCTTTAGTCTCCCCGGCACATGCAGAAATATCTTGTCGTCTATCTTCAGTTCATTAACTAGCCGAAAAAGGAGCCCTGCAGTGCGGCTTCGACCGCACGTGCATACTAATAATCGCAGCTGTGCAGAGAGGTCCTTTAGATGACTAGGGCTCTCTCCCAATTTTTTGAGGTGCTCTCTTAGGGAAAATAGATGAGCATCGAGGTCATACAAGTTCTGTTCCAGAGATTTTGGGATACGTGTTGTTTTGCTCATCACAATTTCCTAGTCTTCTTGTGAAGTGCTCGTAACATTCATTGGACTAACCCCACCGATAAGTCCATCCAAATTTGGTTTCGTGCGAATGGTACCGGATTTTCCGCATCTGGGCACAAGGTTAAGCGTCCTTGGTCAATCCAGCAAGGTGGGAAATACCGACGACTTGGTCGAGGTCTCTCGTTGTCACTGACCGCACGAAAGCCGCAATTTAGAATCTGACACTGTCCGACAGATGAAGCCTGAACTACTACACATTAGGCTCCGGGAAAGCAATTAGAAAAACTGTCTTATCCCCCCTATTAATACCAGGGTAAAAGGTTGCCTGTCTCAACCGCTTTTGGCTAAGTTCAAACCTTTGAACGGCTGACCAGGTGAATATCAAGAATCATAACGCCAATAAAAAATATCCCTAACAGATAATCCATACAATCCCTCCATTTTTGATTCGTTGATCCAGGCCACGCCATGCGAAAAGCGAAATAAAAGGGGGAGACGGTCCGAGTCAAGAATCCATCCCTGACCCTAACCGCCAGCCGTCGCCGGACTCCGTCGGCTTCCGCATCCTTGCGGGGGCTTCCCTCGCACATAGGATGTGCCGCCAGCCAGATGACAATCAAGAGGAAAAACGTAATATCAGATATTTCCTACGCCTTCTGAAGAATCAGTGCCCTCCCCCTCCGAGAGGAGGGGGCTTAGGCACCCTGGGTGGTATTGCCTGGCTGCGGCCACTCTTTTTCTTTACGGCGCCGTTCGTAGTCTTCCAAGATATCATTTATAGCACCAACAAACTCTCTCAACTGCTCAAGCTGATCATTCGATTTTGGTGATACAAATTGTTCGAGGCATTGCCTTACCTCTAGAACAAGATTATCCAGTAATTTTTCATGATCTTGAGTCCGCTGTAATAGCTTATCCACTTCAACCTCGGCAAGCACAGACTCTAGATCCGCAATACAGTTTTTCAGCAGACCACCTGCATCTGCCTGCAATACCCGATCCGAGCCGGACTCATATAGGAGTTCGCCATAAAGGGCGATGTCAGGAAGTGCCGAACGGATTTTTTTTATGGTCGTATGCAAGGAGGTGTCCGTGTCATTATCCATCACACGTACCGCTGACGGATTGCCGCCAGGAAGGGGAACACCAGCCTGGACGGGGCCGGAGCGCAACGAGACCAGAGCAAGAATTGATCCCAGAAAAGCCATGATAACGCGAACGATGCGCTGCCATGTCCATTTCTCTTCATAAGGCTCTTCGCTATGTTGGAGCTCTTGCTCAATGCGTGGTTCAGGCGCCCCTTCTTCCAGCGGTAACGGTTCCGGTTCTGAACCCGGGGGACCCATCTGTCTTAGATCTATACTCGACTGGTTTTTCGGTGGCGACTTGGTTGTGGATGCTCTCTCTTTTTTCATTTGCCTTCTCCATAGCAATAAGGGGGACAAGCACGCCTTGGTCGCCGATTTCCCGCAGTGACAGGGCAACCTTTTTTAAGAGGTAACAGGCGTACCTGCCGCCACTTTCTATTCTGGTCAGGCCTCAACGATCTGTCCAGTTCAACCGCTATTACAGATTAAGCATCATAGGGAACAGCACACCTTAGAGTTCCAGGGAGGGAACGCGGCCATTCAGCATAATGCAAATTATGCGGACTGCGGCCAGACGGGCCGGAACCTGCGTAGGGCTGCGCATAATTCCTGCATTAGTTGCTTGGCCGCCGGGCGCCCCCTGGAGGGGGCTGGGGGTGGTCTAAATAAAGCAAGGACTGGCGGGGCGGGCTAGGAGGGACTGGCGCCGTCTGCCTGGCCCGAACCCGCACCGGCAGACAGCACCTTTTGGAGCGTAGCGACCCCGAAGGGCCGCAGGGTGTGGGGCGCACCCCGCATCAAAATAAAGCCGCGCAGACTGGCGCGGGTCTTGCCCGGCCAGGAGCTGGTGGTGCACGTTTGGAACATCGGAACAGGCTGCGCCACGAGCGTAGGGACGGAGTGGCAAGGGCCGTGACAGGCTGCGCACCACAGAGACGGGATCGCCACGGAGTGCGGAGCGCTGTGCCGACAGAACCGGGCAGTTGCGAGGCTGTTTGGGAGCATCTGACCGGGGCTGGCGGCGCAAGCGGGGCCGGGTCTGGCACAGAGGTTGATTAGGAACTCCCCTTGGGGGCAGGGAGGATCTGAATCAGGCCTGCCCGGCTGGCGCATGCGTTGCCTTGCCATGCACTGCCCCCCCCATACTAGCGGTGCAAGGCGCGTGGGAAGCGGCATAGGAATGTGCCGTTTACAGATCCAAGGATGGACTGGCAGGCAGACCGAATCTACCAGACCTCCGGCCGTCTGATGGTCCGCTTCCGGTGATCCAGCAACCTGTCCGGAAACTGGCACGTTTCCAGCTCCGACTCCTGGACCTGATGCCGCACCCAGTGGGCATGTCGCGCCAGCTTGCCGCTCTTTCTTCCCCCGGGATTGGAGGCCTTCCTGGGCAACACCAGCCCCAATGCCATATCCGGGAAGTCTTCGCGGATCATCTTCAGGACGGGTTCCAGGTCGGAATCGTTCGAACACAGCACTGCGCAGTCGCACTGGTTCCGCACCGCATCCCGGTACATGTGAAGAGCGATGTTCACATCCGACTGCTTCTCCTCCATCACCTGCACCTTCAGGCTCTCCAGTTCCGGGAGGGGATCAACGGGAAAACCTGTAGTAATGCCGGTGAG
>JALSZZ010000064.1 GCA_027075825.1 Mariprofundaceae bacterium
ATCGAACCCTGGCCCTTGCAAACCATGCGCCCGGTATTGCAACAAGCCTGGGGCTGTGCGCCGGAAACTTATGTGCGGCAACTGGATGAGAGTCAGGCCGCAGCATCGCTGGGGCAGGTGCACAAAGCCGTGTTGCATGACGGGCAAAGCGTCGCCATCAAGCTGCAATACCCTGATATTGGTCAGGCGCTGCATGCGGAAATGCGCCTGTCCGACCTGCTGCCGGGCATGGGGCCGGTCAAACGCTGGCAGTTCGATCTTGATGCTTATCGTCAGGTGCTGGCGGATGATATGCAACGCGAACTGGATTATCAGCGCGAAGCGGCCATGCAACAGCGTTTTGCCGATGCCGTTGACGTACCTGGTCTGTGCATTCCGGCGGTGATGTCGACATTGTGCAGGAAGCAGGTACTGGTGCAGCAATGGTGCGAAGGTCAGCGTCTGGCAACGGCGACGACATGGTCGCTGGCCGAGCGCGTGCAACTGGCGCGCACACTGATGATGACCCTGTTTCAAAGCCTGTTTGTCCATGGGCTGGTGCATGGTGACCCCCACCCCGGTAATTTACTGGTCAGCCGGGCACATGGGCAGGTGATGCTGACGTTGCTGGACTTTGGCTGCATGCTGGAAATCGAAGAAGCGCGACGCATGGCCTTGCTGCGTCTGATACTGGCGCAGCGCGGAGAAACCAGCGTGCAGCCACTGGATGCCTGGGCGGCCATGGGCTTTGATGCCCGTAAACTGGATTATATTGCGCCGCAGCTTGCGCCGCTTGGCCGTATTCTTTTTTATCCCTTTTATCATGATGCACCGCTGGATGCAGGGCGCTGGCAGCCGGGGCAGCAGGTGGCTGCCTTGCTGGGGGATCAGCGCTGGTGGTTTCGTTCGGCAGGGCCTGCCGATTTGTTTTTGCTGATGCGCGTATTTCAGGGCTTGCTGGCACAGCTTCAGTTACTCGATGTGAAACTCCCCTGGTGGCCTGTGCTGATGCTGGCTGTACCGGAACACATCCGCCAGCAAGCCCTGAACTGGCCTGTTCCCCACCTTGCCAGCGAGCATCAGATGCCAACAACGGCAGCGCAGCATCTCAAAGTCGCCATCGTGCGTCAGCAAGCCGAAGATATTCACATGGCCATGCCTGCCAGCGAAGCATTCCGGCTATCGGAACTGATCCCTCAGGATGTTCAGCAACAACTGGCCAGACAGCAACTGAACGTGCAGCAATTAGAAGCGCGCATCAGCGAGGAAGGTTTACAACCGCGTGAGTTATTCAGCCTGCAAACAGATGATGCCCATTACCGGGTATGGCTGGAATAACGCGGTTGTCGCCGCGCCTGTTATCGCCGCTGCAATTTTCCCTCTTGTTTTCGGGGGGAATTTCACCAAGCATGCGGCCCATGTCTGAGTTCACACAAAAGCATGCTGATGCGTCCACGGACGATCATCACTACCTGATCAAGTTTCTTCTCATGTCCGTGTTTTCTTTTTTTATCGGCACCGTTCACGGTTTATTGCAGGTGATTCCGGCGGTGCGCGCCTGGCTGGATTCCATCGGCAGCCCTTATGGCGGGCCAGGGCATATGATTGATCCGCTGGCGCATGCGCATATCAATCTGGTTGGCGGTGTTACCATTCTGGGGATGGCGGTGACCTATTATTTATTGCCGGTGATCACCCGCATTCCACTGTATTCGCGCCGCCTGGCAGAGCATTCCTTCTGGTGGACGGTGGTTGGTGTGTATGCTTTTTACACCTCGCTGATGATTTTTGGTGCCATTGAAGGCAATCTCTTCCTGCACGATCCGGCAGCGCTGCCTGCCGTACACCACTATTATGGGCCGGTGATTTCCGTTGCCGCCAGTATTCTTGCCGTTGGTTTCTGGATTTACCTGGCCAATGTGGCGCTGAGCGTGCGTCAATACCGTCAGCTCAGGCGTGCTGCTTAAGTCATGAACGATGCAACGGATGGTCGCCTGCCATGCGGTTGCCCGTCAGACTTTCCTGACTGGGATGGCAAGGATATCAATCTTGGTGGTGAACTTGTTCACAGCCAGAAGCTGCGCATGTTCATGCATATGCCTGTAGGTTTTGAAGCCAGACTGGATATGCAGCTCAAGGATATGCAGCGGCTGGATTTGCATGCCCGCTGGCCGGGCTTCGTTTTTTCGCGTTCGGCCATGTTCCGCAGCCAGTTGTTGTGCCTGCTGGCAGATGAGGATTCACCGGCGCGCAATGTGATGCGTTTGCCGCGCCCTTTTCATCTTCGCGTATCGCTGTTTCATGGTGATGTGGCGGATGTGCGCCAGGAAGTATCGCGCATGCAAAGCAGTTTGCTTGACGAAGCGAAAATGCCAAAAGAGCTTTACCTTGCCTACCTGACCTGCCCGCGATGTCAGGATGAGCGAGGCGGCATGCAGGTCATGCTGCTTCGCCGCTGGTGCGATCATCCGCGCCTGCGCCAGCGACTGGCAAAACAATAGCGTCTCTTGCAAGCCTTCTGATGGATGGACAACAGGACAGCCATGTACTGCCAGGATGTTTTCAGGCGACTCAAAAATTCTGATGATAAGTTGACCAGCAACCGTGACTGAATCCCTTAACCCCTTGCAACGCGCCATTAAGCTGTGCGCAGAAGATATGAAACGTGTGAATGCCTGCATTGCCGATAATCTGCAATCAGACATTATGATGATTCCTGCTATTGGCCATTATATTGTTGGCAGCGGCGGCAAGCGATTGCGGCCCCTGCTCTGCCTGCTGATTGCCCGGTTATTCAATTATACCGGCGATCGCCATATTCCGCTGGCCGTGGTCATCGAGTTTATCCATACTGCGTCATTATTGCATGATGATGTGGTTGATTCCTCGGATCAGCGGCGCGGCTCGCCTTCAGCCAATGGCGTGTGGGGCAATCAGGCCAGTGTACTGGTAGGCGATTATTTGTTTTCCCGGGCATTTCAGATGATGGTGCGCGATGATGACATGCATATGCTGCGCCTGATGTCGGATGTTACCAATGCCCTGGCGGAGGGCGAGGTATTGCAACTTTCGCGCACCTTCCACCTGGAAATGACGTTGCAGGAATCCCTTGAGGTTATTGAGCGCAAGACGGCAGTGTTATTTGCCGCTGCCGGTGAAGTTGGCGCGCATATCAGCGGCGAAAGCGCGCAGGTTGTGCGCAATATGTCGGAATATGGCATGTGTCTGGGCGTGGCCTTTCAGCTTATGGATGATGCGCTGGATTATGTTGCTCAGGCTGCTGATGCCGGCAAACCCGTAGGCCATGATCTGGAAGAGGGTAAAATCACCTTGCCTTTGATTCATGCCATGCAACAGGATACGGCCCTTCGGCAGCGCGTGGAAGCGGTTGCCGAACGTGGGCATTATGCCGACAATGATCGTAACTGGGTGCGCCAGCGCGTTGTGCAGGGTGGTGGCGTGGAAGCGACCATGCAACAGGCAGAAGCTTATGCACAACGAGCAGTAGCACTGTTGCCAGCGCATGGTGATGGCGCATTGCTCGAATTACTGGCAGAACTGGCGCGCTTTTCTGCCCGTCGGGCGTACTGAAAACGCAGGGCACCCGGCATTAAAAGATAATGAGAGGTTATCATGGGAGTTTTTACTCAGGCACCACGAGCAGGTGATGCCGGTATTCCGGCTGGTAAACATGCGGTGATTGAAATGGATGCAGGGACGATTCGTCTGGAATTATTCGACGATGTTGCCCCTGATACCGTCGCCAATTTCAAGGCGCTGGCCGACCAATCATTTTATGACGGGCTGACGTTTCACCGCGTGATTCCCGGTTTTGTCGCACAGGGCGGCGACCCGGAAGGCACGGGCATGGGTGGCCCTGGCTATCAGATCAGGGCAGAGTTTAACGAGCGCAAACATCTGCGTGGCACGCTGGCCATGGCACGCAGTCAGCACCCTGATTCTGCGGGCAGTCAGTTCTATATCTGCCTTGGCGCGCAGCCCCATCTTGATCGTCAATACACCGTGTTTGGTCAGGTGATTGAGGGCGATGAACTGCTTGATAGCATTCGCGTCGGCACAGTCATGAATAAAGTTCGTATTGAGGAATAAGTAATGAAACGATGTATTTCCCTGCTTTTTTCGCTGCTGGCGATTAGCCTGATAACGCATGCCGCACAGGCTGGTGAACAGTGGCAACTGGATAACAGCAGTTCATCCGTCAATCTTGTTTCGGTGAAAAAAGGCAGTGTCGGAGAGGTATTCCGCTTCACTGCGCTTGATGGCAGTATTGCTGATGGCAAGGCACAACTGCGCATTGACTTAAGCAGTATTGATTCTGGCGTGGATATTCGCAATGAGCGAATGCGCCAGCATTTGTTTGAAACGGCAAGCTTTGCCAGCGCTACCGCCAGTATTACACTGCAAGCGGAATGGCTGGCGCTTGAAACGGGTAGCTATCTGGATGTTAACGCTTCCCTGCATCTGTCGCTGCATGGCGTGGAGCAATCACTCCCCTGCTCTTTGCGGATTGTGGCCGTTGACGATGGCCTGTTGGTCAGCACACTGGTACCGGTGCTGATCAAGGCTGCCGACTTTGGCATGGACAAAGGCATTGAAACGCTGCGTCAACTGGCCAAACTGCCAGCCATT
>JALSZZ010000065.1 GCA_027075825.1 Mariprofundaceae bacterium
GTCAAAGACGAGATAACGCGGCTGGCATGTTGCTTTTACCGTATGTAAGACCCTAGATAAAACTCCTTTAACAAACTGTAAATACGGCGATAATTCCACATCCCGGCGGTTCTTGTTTTTGCTTCCCCTAGGAGCCTGTCGGACTTTGATCAATCTACTACGAAAAAGCGGATATTGGCCAAATTTTCGCCCTGTTTTTGTTAAATAGCGCTGCTATTCGCCGTCAACAGGTCGTATCTTTGACTCAATCCCGCTATTTCTCGTGACGATTGCCAAAGTCCGACAGACTCCTAGCTGCGTTATTGCGCCCTGCCATCAATAGTCCCCATCGGCGAATGGGGTGGGGGACTAATAACGCGATGGCAGGCGGGCTACTTTCGATAAACGCCAGCCTTTGGCTGAGCGACTGGCTTCGATGCGGTTTTCAATCGCATCATCCAGTTTACTGAGAAAATCCAGGCCGGTTTTCTGCTCGATGGCATCAATGCTGGTGACGAAGCGATCCAGCGGTTCATTGCCGCGTACGTTTTGTGGCATCAGAAAAGCAAGCGTGCGTGGCGTTTCCCCGGCTTTTTTCGCCGGTCGCACATAAATTTTGTAAAAGGCATCGGGGATTTCCACGCCGGACTTCAATGTGGTGATATGCTCGTCAAACACCGGGCCGGTGAATACCCACACATCGCCAAACCAGTGGGCAAAATAATTGGCTTCAACATCTTCCAGGCGTTGCCATAGTTTCTGGTTGAGCCTTGGGCGTTGTGGCGTGATATTGGTCATGACGAAGGTATCAAGCTGACCTTCGCGGCCATAAAGATTGGCAATCGCATAGTTAGGTGCCATATGACCACGATCATAGCCGCTTCTCCGGTAATCATCATGGCTTACCCGGCGCAGGCTGCGCCAGTCTTCCTGAAAGCGGGAAGGACGTTTTAAGTGGACTTTCTGATCAATAGGGTGAAGGTGATAGACCACCCACAGGGGGTTTTCGCGCCATTCGGAATAGCCGACCATAAAGCCGTGATTGCGAAACACGCGGGTCATGGTGTTCAGGGAAAATTCAGTTGCCTGCGGCAATCCGGCATAGCTGTAATGCTGCCGTTGCTGGTATTCCCAGGCGTACCAGCCACCACCGGCAAGCAGCAGTGCCAGCCAGCCATATCTTGTTGTTAATAACAAGCGAAGCGCGGGCCACAGCACACGCCACAGGATTTTTTGTTGTTGCTTATTCAGGGAAAGCTCCTCCATGATGATGGGCATGACACAGGCAAACCGCCAAGGCATCTGCAGCATCTTCTGCCAGCGTGCCAGGTGGCCGCAGCAACATGTTAATCATGTATTGCACCTGCGCTTTGTCGGCCTTGCCGTGACTGCATACGGATTGTTTGATGGTGGTGGCAGAATAACCGGCAGGCACCAGACCAGCGCTGGCACAGGCGGCCAGCAACACGCCGCGAGCCTGCCCCAGCTTGAGTGCGGAGGCGGCATTTTTGGCGACAAACACCTCTTCCATGGCGATGCGATCCGGCTGGTAGCGGTGGATCACTGCCTGCGCTTCGTGAAACAGCGCGCATAAACGCTGATGCAGATCGCTGCCATCGGGGCGGATGACCTGATGATGCACATGACGAAGCTGGTTGCCCTGTACGTCAATAACGCCAATGCCTGTTTTGCGCGATCCGGGGTCAATCCCCAGAATGCGCACCGGCTTATTCCTCGCCGCTGGCTGCTTCATCGGAACGGGCAAACATCCAGATCACGCCAGCAGATGCCGTTGTGTACATCTTGTTGCGCACCAGCGGACTGTCGCTGACCACACCCATGCCGAGATCACGCAGGCGGCCACTGAAAAACAACTGCCAGTCGTGATTCAGGGGATAGCGCAGGCTGGCATGCAGCAGGCCGGAATGCAGGCCGCCGTTTGCCTGATACACAGGCCGCGTTGCCGTGGCATACTGCGGGGCAACGCCGTAATAGGTGGTGTTGTATGTTTGCGAGGCGTACAATACACCGGTTTCCAGCTTCAGCCGCAGCCAGCCATTATGGTGGGGAACCTGATAAATATATTGCAGGCTGGGCTCGCTGACGGAGCCAAGATAGCGCCCTTTAATATCAAACGCAGCCCGCCAGGGCAGCATGAAACGCAGATCGTGACCATGCTGATGATAAAATATCCAGTTCAGGCGCGGCCCGACTTCCGCTGTTAAATACAGGGAAGGCATGCCCTGACGCGCCTGATTACTGTTTTTCACCGGTAAGCCGCCGGAAGCGCTGAGATCCAGCGACAGTTGTTGCAGGTTAAACAGCCTGCCGCGCAGGCCGGAGCGATCCAGCCACCAGCGCTTGCCGCGATACACAGGGTAGGGGAAGGCAAAGGGATAGGTATAACGCTCATCACTGCCCATGTAGTGCGGCATGCTGAAAGCGCCAACGCCAAGGCCAAGCTCCCATAAAGGCAGTTGCTGCGCCTTTGCCTGATTCGCCTGAGAAGACAGCGGCAGCATCAGCGCTGCAATCAGTATCAGTGCCTGGGCTGGCCGCCTCTTAATCACGAAAATTCACATATTGCAACGGACGATCACAATCCATGCCTTTGACCAGTGCAATAGCCTGCTGTAAATCATCGCGCTTTTTGCCGCTCACCCGCAACTGATCGCCCTGAATGCTGACCTGCACCCTGAGTTTTGCCTGTTTAATCGTTTTGACAATGCTTTTACCCAGTGTCTGATCAATGCCCTGTTTGACGGTCAGGGTTTGACGCAGGCAATCGCCACTGGCATGCTCAGGGTCGCCATAATCCAGGCTTTTGACATCCAGTCCGCGCCGCGTCATTTTGGTGCGCAGAATCTCGGCTATGCTGTTAAGCTGATTCGCGCTCTCGCCAAGCAGCACAATGCCCTGCTCTGACTGCTCAATACTGGCTTTCGTTCCCTTGAAATCGAAACGGTTGGTGATTTCACGCTTGCTCTGGTCGATCGCATTTTGCAGTTCGTGTTGGTTGATGTCGCAGATAATATCAAAACTCGGCATAATATTCCTTTTGTTGACGTATGAAAAAGTATCAGCGAGCGCTTCAGCTCTCCAGCACAAAGCCTTTATTGCCGCGCAACATGCCGACCGGGCCTGTTCGCGTCAGTTCAATAATGCCCATGGGCCTGAGCATGTCGATAAAACCATTGAGCTTGTCAGCCCGGCCTGTTAACTCCATGGTGTAGCTTTTCGGGGATACATCGACGACTTTGGCGCGAAATACATCGGCCATGCGCAATACCTCAGCGCGTGTTTCCTGTTCGGCGCGCACCTTGATAATGAGCATTTCGCGCTCGATATGCGACGTATGCAGCAAATCTTCCGTCTTGATGACCGGGATCAGCTTGTTCAGCTGCTTTTTGATCTGCTCAATCACGCGCTCATCACCGCGTGTCACCAGCGTCATGCGGCTGACTGCCGGATCCAGCGTTGGCGCCACATTCAGGCTTTCAATATTGTAACCACGCGCCGAAAAAAGCCCGGCTACCCGCGTCAATACGCCGGCATCGTTTTCAACCATGACCATAATGGTGTGACGCATCAGCTATCCTCCCGTCCCAGCTTCATTTCATACAGGGCAGCGCCTGCCGGTACCATGGGATACACGTTTTCATCCGATTCAACATGCGCATCAATGACCACGAAGCGATCTTTTTCATCCAGCGCCTGTTGCAATACCTGATCAAGATCACCCAGACGATCCACACGCAGGCCCAGGCCGCCATAGGCTTCGGCCAGTTTGACAAAATCCGGCAATGAATCGAAATACGAGTGGGAATAGCGTGATTCGTAGAACATTTCCTGCCACTGACGCACCATGCCCATATAGCCATTATTGAGAATGACCACAATCACCGGCAGCTTGTACTGATAAAGTGTGGCCAGTTCCTGAATACACATCTGAATTGAGGCATCGCCGGAAAACAGGATGACGCGCTCACCCTCTGCGGCGGCAAGCTGTGCGCCCATTGCTGCTGGCAGGCCATAACCCATGGTGCCAAGGCCGCCGGAGGTCAGCCAGCGACCGGGTTGGCGAAAGCCGTAATACTGCGCCGCCCACATCTGATGCTGACCAACATCGGTGGCCACAATGCTTTCACCATTCGTTAGTTCATGGAGGCGCTGAATCACGGTCTGCGGCTTGATTTTCGCATCGTCGCCTGCTGGCTGCGTATAGGCCAGGGAATCCACGGCACGCCATTCGTCAATTTGCCGCCACCATGGCGAGATATCCGGTCTGTTGCTGATTTCGCGTTGTTGCAAGACATCGAGTATCTGCTGCAAGACCACGCCAACATCGCCAACCACCGAAGTATGAGCACGAATATTCTTGGAAATGGACGAAGGATCGACATCAATATGGATGACATGCGCATCCGGCGCAAAGGCATCCAGTCTGGCCGTCACCCGGTCATCGAAACGGGCGCCGATGGCCAGCAGCACATCGCAATGAGAGACGGTCATATTCGCTTCATACGTGCCGTGCATGCCGAGCATGCCGAGAAAGTTCGGATTATCACAGGCGATACCGCCCAGTCCCATCAGGGTATTGG
>JALSZZ010000066.1 GCA_027075825.1 Mariprofundaceae bacterium
CGGGTCGCCGTCCGGGTCGGTTACCGTCAGTGTGATATGGGCGTAGCTGTCTTCATTCACCGTCAGCGGGTAAGCCGTGCCGGGGTTGACGTAATGATCCACTGGCGCGGTAAAGTAAGGTGCGGCATTGGGCTGACTGGAAGCCAGCAGGGGATCAGTGCCCAGCATGATCTCCACGCCATCGCTGAAGCCATCGCCATCGGTATCGGCATTGGCCGGGTCAGTGCCGTAAACCGTGACTTCCTGACCATCTGTCAGGCCATCGCCGTCGCTGTCTGTGACACGGGGATTGCTGTTGTAGCGGGAGATTTCTGCGCCATCTGTCAGGCCATCACCGTCGCTGTCTGCGCTGTAAGGATCCGTCAGGAAGAGGCTGCGTTCAGCCAGGTCGTCCAGGCCGTCGCCATCGGTATCCGCTTTTGCCGGATCGCTTTCGCCGACATCCACCAGACCATTGCCATTGGCATCCTCGCTGCGATCGCTCAGGCCATCGCCATCGCTGTCATGCATGCGAATCATGCGCAAATCCGTCTCCAGATCGTTCGGCCCGTTGCCACCAAAGAGTTGCATGGCGACGGGTCGTGAGGCATAAACATCGACCATGATATTACCAGCCAGCGGAATCACGCTGTTGGCCGGGTAATTGTTCGCTACGCCATTGATCGTCACCAGCGTACCATCAAAGGGCACAAAGATATTGCTGCCGCCCTGATTATTCATGCTGTGAGCGAACCAGTGGCGGCCAAACTCGCCCTCATAGGCCACCAGATCATCGCCAATCGAGCCAATTGTTGTGCCACCTTCCGAATCGCCAGTGATGACCGAGATGCGGCCGGTACTTACCAGTTTCTGACGCGAAGTGCCCAGAGCGGAGAAATAATAGCTGTTGCCTGCCACCACGGCCTGATTGATGGTTGTCAGGCCGGTGTCCAGATCCGTGGCCTGAATTATGCCATTCTCATAGGCGAACACGCCGATATTGCCGGTGCGCCAGCCATGCGTAGCGAAGAGGAACTGATGGCCCACATCACGGCCATTGCGAGCCGGTACTACCGTCGCGCCATTGCCGGTATTGCTCATCAGTGCCACATTACCCGTAGCAGTGATATGGTAGCTCGTAGCGGCGGCAAGCCCTGTGGGTTTCCAGTACTGATCCCGTTGTAGCGTCGTCATGGCCTGTGTAACACCCAGTGCGTCGGTGATGGTGACCGTCGCATCCTCATGGGCAAAAACGAGGAACTCATTGGTGGACGTCAGTACGGGGATAGAAATCACAAACTCACGACCCAGTCGCAATGGCGAATCACTGGCCGGGTAGAACAGCGAACCGCCAAAGCCACAGCAATCGTAGCCCAGCGAAATGGAGAGCGGCGAACTGCTGTCCACGCGCACCGGCGCGTTACCAGTCACCGTGGTCAGGCGGTCGAAAGGCAACAGTTTCCCCTGATGGATGGTGACACCGCTGCTCATATCGATCACGCGGTAATCCACAGGTGCGAGGCTGGCAGTGAGCTTCAGCGAATCACTGCCTGTCATACCCTTGCCCGTATAGACAAACTTCATACGTTCCACGTTCACGCTCACCAGCATGGGCGCAGATGTCACATAAGGATCAGCCACCGTGAAACTGAACTGATCGTAAGCCTGACCATAGGCATCCAGCGGTGGCACGTAGATAAGCTGCCCATAAGGATTGCTGACCAGCAGGCTATAGGCATCCATCGGCGCGCCCAGGGTGTAGCCATCCACGGTCTGATATAACGTGCCCTGCGCTGGCAGGCTGGTAAGACGGAGGCTGAGAGGATCCTGGTCGGCATCCGTGCCGCCCAGTGTCAGGGTCAGCGGTTGATTGATATTGGTCGTCACACGCCCGTCATCGCTCAATACCGGTGAATTAGCGGTCACCCATTGCGGCATGGCAGTGCCTGCTGCCAGTGTAGCCGGGTGCATGCCACGACGATCTGCTGCCTGTGTTCCTGCACCTTCATCCAGCGACCACGCAGCCAGCAATCCATTTTCATTGCCCTGCATTTGCGCATACAGGTCACGGGCAATTTCCGCTGCCGAACGGGCATAATTCCAGATGCGTGCTTCATCAATCAGGCCGGAGAAGTATTCCGAACCACCGCGTGAGCCAAGGCGTACAGTATTCGCGCCCGCTGGCACAATGCGATCCGCCCCTGTATAACTGTGCGCCAGTGCGCCATTTACCCAGGTATTCACCGTACCTGTGGCAGCATCGAAACTCAGTGCCAGATGCGACCACTGATGGCGCGGAACGACCACGCCGGTATTGAACCAGGTCCAGCCGGGCCTGCTGTTGTGCAGTGCCCAGCGCACGGAGCCATCGGCAAACACCGCCAGCAAATACGCGCCTTCCTTGCCAATCACCGTGCCCTGCTTCGCCGCCAGTGGCATGATCCATGCCTCCAGCGTCAGGCCGTCAGTGAGATGAAAGTCAGCAGCGTTCCCCGCATCGACGTAATCGTTAATGCCATCAAAGGCAAGTGCGTAACCGCTGCCGCGCACGCCAGCCACCGGCGCATTATTCACCGGCTGAATATACACATCCACGTTCAGCAAATCGCTGGCACCGTAAGGGTCTGTCACCCGCAGGCTGAAGCGATCACTGCCATTAACATGTGCAAACGGCTGATATCGCAGCGTGCCATAGGCATCCAGGGTGACAGAACCTGACTGCGGTCTGCTGTAAACATCATAGGTCAGCGGATTGCCATCTACATCCGATGCCGCCACAGCAAACTGCGTGTACTGATCTTCCTGCACAGACAAGGCCATTGCCGCCGCTGGCTGCGTGCGATGATCGACCGGCACCACAAAGCGCGGCGCACTGTTGACGTTGATTGTTACCGTTACCGGCGCAGAGCTCAGCAATCCGTCACTGGCGATGAAGTCCAGCGAGGCATACGGCCAGCCATAGGCATCGGGCGCTGGCACGAACAACAGCCGCCCATAAGGGTCAGTCACTGTGTTATTCACCGCCGTCACGGGAGCTGCCAGGGTGTAGCCATCTGTCGTCTGATACAGCGTGCCGCTGGCAGGCAGGCGGATGATCTGCATGCTTAACAGGGATTGCTCGGGATCATGGCCGGAGAGCTGCAAAGGCAGCGCGCTGTTTTGCAGCATATTGCGCGTGTTGCCCGTCAACGGTGGCACATCTCCTGACCACAAAGGCTGCGCCGTGGCACCCGTCGTGCCGCCAAGCGTACCATGATTGGCAAAGACCGATGCATCGCCGGCACGGCTCCCCGTGCCTTCATCAAATGACCAGTAGCCCGCCAGGCCCTGCGCAGTGAACAGCGGCGATGCATACATATCCCCGATAATCTGCGCTGCTGTGCGCGGCTGACACCACAGGCTGACTTCATCCAGCAGGCCATGGAAGTAATCACCCGAGGGCCGTGCGCCCAGCATCAGCGGCTGATTCGTCGGCGTAAGGCTACCGGAGGCCGGACGACTGTCCGCCAGCGCACCATTAAGGTAGATTTCGACAACGCCCCGCAGGCTGTCATAAACCCAGGCCAGGTGGCTCCATTGATGTTGTGGCAGGGTCACGCCGGTAGTGACCCACGTCCAGCCTGGCGATGTATTGCTGATTGCCCAGGCCAGTTGACTATTGGCATCGACCCTGATTTCAAAACTGTTTTCCTTGTTCAGAATCATGCCCTGACCCTGTGGTTTAACCCAGGCTTCGACGCTGAATCCCGTCGTCATGTCCAGACTGGCGGCATCAGCAATCAGTACATGATCATTGATGCCATCAAACTGCAATACCGTGTGATTCATATAGGCGACCGGCGGGTCGTTCACCGGCTGCACAATCATGGTGACGCTCAGACGATCTTCCGCACCGTAAGGATCGGTTGCCCGCAGCACAAAGCTGTCGGAGCCGAAGAAATTGAGATCAGGTGCATACAATACGTTGCCATAGGCATCCATGTTCACTGTGCCATGCTGCGCCTGAGCGTACACATCCAGCGTCAGTATCGGCGTATCGACATCAGCAGCGGAAAACAGGAAGGAAGCATAATGATCCTCCTGAATAACCACGGCATGGCTGGTCGCAGGTGACTGACGATGATCAACCGGCGTGACAACCACCGGCGGCGCATCAATATTGATGGTGATGCCAACAGGCGGAGAAGTGATATAAGGATCGCTGACAGTGAAGGCAAGCGTTGCATAAGGCCAGCCGTAGCCATCAGCAGCCGGCACAAATATCACTCGTCCGTAAGCATCGCTGACTGTATTGCTGTAGGCATCGATCACCGTGCCAGGCGTTACGCCATCACTGGTCTGGTATAGCGTACCAGCGTCTGGTAATTGGGTGATACGGAAGCGCAGGGAATCGCCATCCACATCATAACCGCCCAGGCGCAGCATCAACGGCTGACCGGCATGCGCCATGATCGTGCCGTTGCCACCGGCAACCGGCGCGGTATCGCTGATCCACGCTGGCATGTTGGCAGACACACCGTTGCCCAGGATGGCATGATTCGCCTGCGACGTGGCATCCCTGGCTGTAGTGCCCAGCCCTTCATCCATGCGCCAGTAAGC
>JALSZZ010000067.1:0-1960 GCA_027075825.1 Mariprofundaceae bacterium
CTGAGTTATGCAAAAGACTTGGTTGCCAGCAACAGCAGGGCTTGCAATGGCTGGATCTTCTCTCTGGTACCCGTGATGCTGAAAAAAAGGCGTTTTTGCCACTGCGTGCGCATATTTTTCACCAAACCCTGTCGGGACTCTGGGCATGTTGTGACAGTGCGTGTTCAGAAATCAAAAACACTGTACTGGATGATGAGGCCTGGCCTTTTGGTCAGGTCTATACCGAACCACGCAAACATTGCGCCTGTGGTGTGCCTGCCTATGAAATCGTGAGTTGTGATGATTGCGGTTCGGTGTATTTACTGGCGGCATCATCAGGCGGCTATTTACTGCATTGGCAGCAACCGAATATAATTGATGAATTTGCTTTGGAAGATGATGTATCGGATGATGATCAGGAGGATGAACCTGATGATCAGTATGATGAACGACAATTGAAAGGTAATCAGAATCAGGTGTTGATTGTCAATCGGCAGGGATTGAACCACACAGGCATCAAGGATGTACATCGCCTGACACGACGAATAGACGAAACCGGCGATGATCAGGTACGTCTGATTGCACAAGACGATAAGGGTGGTTTGCAATGCCCTTTTTGTGATGTAAAGGCACAATCAAAACAAAAACTCTTTCGATTCAGTCGCATTGGTGCACCTTTTTTGCTGGGGAATATTCTTCCCACTCTTCTGGAGTTTGCTCCCGATGGTGAAAAACCGATGGACTCTACCTATCGTGGTCGTCGGTTATTATCATTCAATGATAGCAGACAGGGAACAGCACGCATGGCTGCCAAATTACAGCAAGATTCGGAACGTCATCGGATCAGAGGCCTTATTTACCATTTGGTATTGCAGCATAGCCAGCGTGTTGATCATAAGGAAATCAGCGAACTGAGGGAAAAGATACAGCAAGGCAAAAATGCATTGCAACAGAATCCGCCCATGCGTGACTTTATGGAAAATCTGATCACGGGTTGGCAAAAAGAACTGGATGAAAAAACAGCGCCTCAACCTATGGTGTTCAGAACACTGGTGCGGCGTCTGGCAGATCAAAAAAATGATATGCGTCAAATGATACAGCGCTACAAAAACTGGTCACCTGCTACCTTCAATGACAGCAGAGGCACACAAAACCTTGCTGAGATGATGCTTATTCGGGAGTTCGGTCGCCGCCCGAAACGAGCAAACAACCTTGAAAGCATGGGGCTGGTTGCCACATGCTATCCGGCATTGGCAAAGGTTTCGAACACTCGCGCCGAATGGGAAGAGGCAGGCTTATCCTTGCAAGACTGGCAAGATTTTTTGAAGATATGTCTCGATTTTTTTGTTCGTGCAGGTGGCTCCTTACAAATCAACGATGATTTTCGTCAATGGTTGGGGATGCCGTTTCCTCAAACTTTCTTACTGGCTCCTGATGTAGCAGGCAGGCAAGGAAAAAAATCGCGTCCCTGGCCACAAGTAAAACGTGGTGGCATGCGCAGCACCCTGGTGCGCATCCTTGCCCATAACATGCATGCAGATATCAATAACAAAACGGACGAAGACAGGGTTGATGTAGTCTTGCAACAGGCATGGCGAATATTAAAAGATAAGGTATTACAACGAAACAGTGATGGCTGGGTGTTGCCAACAGAAAACCTTGCTTTTTTACCCATGGATTCGGCTTTTATCTGCCCTGTTACACGACGTTTTCTGGATACGACATTAGGTGGCGTTAGTCCCTACGCACCCCAAAATACAGAACTTCACCCTTCATTTTATCGCTGTGAAAAAGTTTCCATTCCTTTATATGATCAGCCTTTTGGCGGTGACATTACCGATGAAGAAACGCGTATTGCACGTAGCCGTGAGTGGTTGGCGAAACAACCAGGTATTCAGTCTTTGCGTCAGGATGGTCACTGGATCAGCCTGAACGACCGCGTCATTGAGCTTGCACCGTATTTCACGGCTGCCGAACACTC
>JALSZZ010000067.1:2060-4560 GCA_027075825.1 Mariprofundaceae bacterium
GAAAAAGATGCCGCATGTATTGCTATCGGTTATCAAAAAAAACGTGTTGGCGGAGAATATCTGCTGAGTGAACTGGCAACACGCGGCTTTCTCCCTGCTTACGGTTTTCCTACCAATATCGTATCGTTTGACAGTATCACCGCTTCACAATTGAAAGCACGAAAAAGCCATAACTTGCTACAGGGTCGTGAAGATAACCGCTCAAGAAGGCATGAAATGGCAAGCCGTGATCGCGCATTGGCATTGCGGGAGTATGCACCAGGCTCGGAGGTGGTGATTGATGGTCTGGTTTATCGTTCGGCAGGTATTACCCTGAACTGGCATATTCCAGCAGATGAGAAAGACGTGAGGGAAACACAAGCGATTCGTTTTACCTGGCGTTGTCGGTATTGCGGCAGCAGCGGCTCGTCAGCAACACGACACGAATGTCAGCAATGTCCTGAATGTGGCCATGAGATTAAGAGTATTCAGCGTTTTATTATTCCTGCCGGGTTTTCTGTTGATTTTTATGTGGATCCTGATAATGATTTAACCCAACAAAGTTTTGTGCCCGTTGAACCCGCTTATATCTCAACGAAGGGGGATTGGTCACCCCTGTGTAATCCTAAACTGGGACAGTTTCGTTATTCTGATCAGGGGCATATGTATGTGCAATCCCTTGGCGAGCGTGGTTTGGGTTACGCGATATGTCTGGTCTGCGGTCGTACAGAAGCAATCCAAAAAAAGGCAACATCCCGCTGGAACTGAGCGAAGGACACTATCGTTTACGTGGGCCTCGGAAAAAAGAAGCCTGGAAGAATAAAGGAAAATGTCCTGGCAGTAATGATTCATGGAAAATTATTCCTGATCTTGCCCTGGGACACGAGCAAAATACCCATGTTGTCGAACTTCAATTATGCGACCTTGACGGTGTTTGGCTGAAGAATGAAACCGTCGCCCGAACGTTGGCCGTTGCCTTACGTGATGCATTGGCCGACTTCATCGGCATTCAGGCCAATGAAATTGGTTGTACCAGCAAATCTGTCCGTTATCAGGGCATCAGGTGTCAGAGCATCATGCTGTATGATCGTTTTGCCGCAGGTTATGTCAGCCAGACAGGGAAAAACCTTGAATGTTTATTGCGAACGGCACGAGAGAAACTCATCTGTTCGGCGGATTGCGACAGTGCATGCCCTCAATGTGTTTTAGATTTTGATCAACGTTTTGATATGGAACGCTTAAACCGTAAAAAAGCCCTTGAGTTTCTCACTCCAACATGGCTCGATCAATTACGTTTACCCGAACAATGGGACTTTTTTGGCGAGGCTCGTTCGCGAGCGGAAATTGCAACATCACTGGAAGAAGCGTTGTTGGGAATCTGCCGGGAACAGCCAGACGTGAAACATATATATCTCTTTGCCATGACCGATGAGGAGACTGATATTGCTAATTCGTCGTTACGACAACTTGCTTATCGTCTGGCGGGCATGAACGTATCTGTAACACTTATCTTTGCCGCTCCTGTGGACCCACTCAGAGAAGAAGACCGTTATCTGTTGGCAGCCATGGCTGATCACCCCAAAATTCACATTGCTCAAAGCATGCGGCTTCAAAGGGTGGGAGAAGGTTTTTTGCTGGCAGAAGTTGCGCATGGCAATGGCTTTAGCGCATGGGCTGCTGATAGCAAAGATGCATTACTGGCCGATGAATCATGGGCAGTTGCATCACCTTTGATTGCAGCAGAACAGCAGGCATCTGCTATTCCGAAAATCACCCTTCAAAGCGCATCAGAATTGCGGCCCGCGTATAGAAACAGGGGCGATAAGGAAATAACAATTCACCACGAATGGAATGGTTCACTACAGCAATTTGGCCAGCGTTTCTGGAACACCATTATCGAACAGCATCCTGCTACCGGAGCCTTGCTCAATGGTGCTGATACGATAACAGCAGTGCATTATCAGGATCGTTATTTGCTCAACCCCTTGGCCGTTGCGTTGTTATATCGTGTTTGCCAGGCATTGAAAGCACAATATGATGAAGTATCCTGGAGCAATGTGCCTCTGAGACTTGTCACGACCAGCGATAAGCATGACTATCGAGGCAATGCATCGTATCAAATATGGCATGACTGGCGCGATCTGGAACAACGTGATGCTGTGATTCAGCGTGCCTGGAAACGCATCGGTATGCTGGCAGAAACAGAAAACCGAAGCCGTCGGGATGCACCGCATAACCGAACATTAACGCTTCACTTTACTTCAGGCACATGCCTCCGAATTCGCTTGGATCAAGGCTTCTCCTACTGGAAAACCGGACGTGTGCGTGAAAATCGTCGCTTTCCCTTCCATGAAAGTATTAGCAAACAGGTTCAGGCGCTTTGTTCTTCCAGGGTAACTATTACAGGAGGTGACTTTCCAACCCAGTTATTTTGTGCGTGCAGAGAGAAAGATGCTGAATTTTAATTTTAGCCTAAACCTAATTCACAGCATCATATGAGCAAACCAGCGTATCACTGGGC
>JALSZZ010000068.1 GCA_027075825.1 Mariprofundaceae bacterium
ACCGGGGACGCTGGCGGGAGGTTCGGCGTACCTTGCAGGCCTGTGGGCACCCTGTACGTCGCCTGATCCGCATTCGCTTTGGCAATCTCAGCCTTGATCCCTCGCTTCAACCCGGGGACATGCGTCCTCTGCGCAGCCGTGAAGTGAAAGCTTTGCGTCATGGAGTTTCGCGACGACGGGGGTGAGTATGCAGGTACCGCTTACGCCGCAACAACTCTTCGACATGCTGCTGGCGCATTACGGCGAGCAGCACTGGTGGCCGGCAGACTCCGCCTTTGAAATGATGATCGGGGCGGTGCTGACGCAAAACACCAGTTGGCGGCAGGTGGAACAAGCGATTGGCAGCTTGCGAGCCGCTAATTGCCTTGAAGCACAGGCGCTGCTGGCCTGCCCTGAGGCGCGGCTGCAACAACTGATTCGTCCTGCCGGTTTTTTTCGTCAGAAAGCCCGGCGGCTGCGTACGCTGGCGCAATTTTATCTGCAATACGGTGGTCTCAGCGGCTTGCGTCAGTTACCGGATGCGCGCCAAAAGCTGCTGGCGCTGAATGGTGTTGGCCCGGAAACAGCGGACTCCATTTTGTTGTATGCGCTGGATGTGCCGATATTTGTGATTGATGCTTACAGCCGCCGTCTCGCCCAGCGTCTGGGCATGATTGCCGATCATATGAAGGATTACCATCAGTTGCAGGCGTATTTCAGTAAGGCCCTGCCCTCTTCATTGTCCCTGTTTCAGGAATTCCACGCCCTGATTGTGCAACATGCCAAAAGCCACTGCCGCGCACGCCCCGTGTGTGAAACATGTCTCCTGGCCAGCGTCTGCCCATCCAGTCATCACGATGAGTGAACGCAGGCAATTCGTGCTATTGCTGCTGACGGCCTTGCTGCTGGCGCAAATTCCTGTGCTTTCCGTGCCGTTTGGCTGGCTGACCACTTTTTTCCACGAAATCAGCCACGGCCTTGTGGCTTTGCTGACCGGCGGCAGCATTGAAAGCATCCGTTTACGGCTGGATGGCTCAGGCCTGTGCATCAGCAGAGGCGGCAATGCCATGCTGATGTTGCTGGCAGGCTATAGCGGCGCAGTGCTGTGGGGAATGCTGATTTATCGCATGGCGCAGCGGGTGAGTCATCGCTATGTGGGCATCATGATTACCCTGCTGGCTTTGCTCCTTGTCTTCGCTGCCCTGTGTTATGCTCGTGACGGTGTAAGCTGGCTGATCCTTGCTGTGTTGTTGACGCTGATGGTGCTGGTGGGCAAGCTGCGTCATTTACAGGGCAGCAAGCTGGCTCTGAGGCTGATTGGCATGTATATCATGCTTGATGCTGTGCGTACGCCATTGTATTTGCTTTACACAGCACAGACCGGAGATGCAGCAGCGCTGGCCGATATCACACTCATCCCCCGTCTGGTATGGATTATCCTGTGGGTAGCGCTGGCCCTGGCAGGACTATACCTGGTATGGAGGGGAGAACGAAACGCTTGACATATTATGTCAATCACGGCATAGTTACGCCTGCAAGGAGGACGAACATGGTTGATCTTGGAAATCTGGCTGAGCAATTAACAGAACGCGGCAGCAATGCGGCAGACAGTGGCTTTTTCTTTGAAGTCAACACCATTCCCGGTGACGTGGATGTATTACAGGTGGTAGTGGAGGATCGCGATGAACTGCCGATCTTCGTTTCTGCTTCGGAATCGCAACTGTTGTGCATTGCCTATTTGTTCCGTGAGGATGAAGTAAAGGAAGATGCTGTTGCCGATATGCACCGCGCCATGCTGGCATCCAACGTGCCGATGCCGTTGTCATCATTCGCCACGATTGATGGCCAATATGTTGTCTTCGGTGCCTTGTCGGTCAATTCCGGCATTGAGGATATTGTCCACGAACTGGAAACACTGGCCAGCAATGCCGTGGATGCCATTGAAGCCATGCAGTCTTTTCTTAAGTAGAGCATAAGGAGTGAACTGATATGTCTATTCTGGAAAAAATCTTTACCGCCATTCGCGGCGGCGCACGGGAAGTCGGCGAAGCGATTGTGGACAAGAACAGCGTGCGCATTTTCGAGCAGGAAATCAGGGACGCGGAAGACAAGCTGAATCAGGCCAAACGTGATCTGACCGAGGTCATGGCCAAAGAGATGCAGGCCGCCCGCAAGATTGAATCGCTCAAGGCCGAAGTGGAACGCCACGAAGGCTTTGCCGCACAGGCGCTGGAGAAAGGTGACGAGAGCCTGGCGATGGAAATTGCCGAAAAAATTGTCGAACTTCAGTCCGAACTGGACGAGCAGGAACGCGCCCGCAAGAGCTTTGCGGCGCATGTTGAACGCCTTAAAGGCATGATCAAAAAAACCGGCAAGACGCTGACCGATATGAAGCGTCAGCTGGTGATGGTCAAAACCACCGAGAGCGTGCAACAGGCGACCACGGCGATTAACAACAACTACGCCAGCAGTGGCTCCAGATTGTTGTCTGCCAAGGAGTCGCTGGATCGCATCAGGCAGCGTCAGCAGGATCTGGACGACAGGCTGGCTGCGGGCGAACAACTCAAGGGCGAGCTTGAGGGCGAAAATCTGCAAGCGAGGCTGGAAGCCGCTGGCATCGTCAGCAATAGCAACAAGCAGGCACAGGACGTGCTGGCCAGACTCAAGGCCAAAAAAGCAGGCTGAGCCATGACTGGTTTTTTCTCCCGCATGTTTGGCGGTGGCTCAAGAGAGCTGCCGCCGGTCATGCTTGATCATCCCCGGGATCTGCGTACCGGAGACATCATCAGGCTGGGTTTTCTCGAACAGTCCGATCTTAGCGGCAAAACCTTTGAGATTACTCACGTCAACACCTATATCTACGGCAATATGTGTTATCCGGAGCTGATTCTCAAAGACCGTAGCGGCACGACTGTGTTCCTTATGGTGGAGGAGGAAGACGGCGAGGAATACCTGGCCTTTAGCAAAAAAGTCGCCCGTAACGATGTGCGCAAGGTGCTCAGTCAGGACAAGCTGGATGCCATTATCAAGGCGCGAGCCGGCACCACCATTCACCTGCGCAAAAAACCGACAGGCATGGAAGAATGGTTAGCCAACAATTACACCAAAACCGATGATCAAGTCACCGGTATGTTCCTCACCGGCGATGCACGCTCGCTCAGTAACGAGGAAATGAAGCGCACCGAACCGTTCACCTCCTACACACTGGTGGACAGTGAGGATAAATATGCGCTGGAAATCGAAGTCTATGACTCCGGCGAACTGGAACTGAGTCTGACCGTCTATCACGACATGGAAGCGCTCGAAGAAATGTGGCCGGGCAAAAACTGATGCCCGGCAACAACCCACGCTGGGAGCAGGAGCGAAAAACCATCCGCGCCACCCAGGTAGCCTTCGAACTGGAGCAGGAAGTCACCCGCTACATCCAGATGCTGGCCGTACGCGATGGTTTAACCCCGTCCAGCGAAATCCGCAAGTTGCTCAGACTCGACTACGCGCCCCCCAAACGCCCTCGCCTGACCGTCTCCCTCTCCGCCGACGATTACTTCATTCTCGCCAAACGCTACGGCCTGGATGCCAGCAACAAAGCAGAAATTCGCAAGCGCATCATGGCTGAACTGATTGACATCAGCCACGAGTAAAGAATAGATGCTTCTGCTGCCTGCTCGCACTGATTCGGCAGATCAACACATGAAATAAGCCGCTGTTGTTGCCGTATGTTCATATCCGGTATCTGGAGTCTGTCATGCAAAAATCGAATGGCAGGCCCCGGACACACGTCACTATTTTGAAGAGGTGCGTTCCAATAAGTGTGACACGTTTGCGAAAACAGCTTTTCTGACGATTCTTGCCATTTTCTGCCGTCACCGGATCAAGGTTCGGGATGAGAAACCCGCAATCTGCGAGAACCTGCGTTTGCGCCGGATACTGCAACAAGTTCAGCGTGACGGTACTGAATATTTGTATGCTATAACCAGAAGCTAACGCTTTTGGTCGCACTCAATGAACGAATACAACTCGACAGCAATAGCGGAGAATGATAGAAGGCGGTATGAAACGATTATCATTCATCAAACTTATTGGTATTGAGCACAATCCTTCCAGTCATACGGAGAAGCTGGTTTCCGGTATTGGTGGCTTTCTGGCGATTTATTTCATTTATCATATCAGTTACCGGATACTGGGTGATAGCGCATGCCTTATTCTGACTTCAATGGGTGCCTCAGCTGTACTGTTATTTGCCGTTCCACACAGCCCGCTTTCGCAACCATGGCCATTGTTCGGTGGTAATCTCCTGTCCGCATTTACAGGGGTCAGTTGCGCCTGGCTCATTCCGGATACTTTTATAGCTGCCGCCGCCGCAGTGGGATTATCGGTGATGGTGATGTATTACCTGAAATGTATCCACCCACCGGGAGGTGCGACAGCGCTTTCTGCGGTCATCGGCGGCCCTGCCATTCATGCGCTTGGCTTTCAGTATATCATTGCACCAGTACTGCTGAACGTGTTGATTATTTTCTCGGTTGCCGTTCTGTTCAATTTCTTTTTCAAATGGCGAAGATATCCAGCCAGCCTGACCGA
>JALSZZ010000069.1 GCA_027075825.1 Mariprofundaceae bacterium
CCTCCTGTTAACGACACTGGCCGGGCGCGGCGCTGGCAGAGCAGGGGATACCATCGACCCAGATGGCACCAGCCAGGCGGGCATTGGTGAAATTGGTTTTTTTGATTTTCGCGCCGCTGAGATTGGCGCCGAAGAGGTCTGCGCCGGATAAATCAGCATGACTTAAATCGCTCTGGCGAAGATCCGCACCTGTCAGATTACAACCAGCAAGATTGGCTTTTTTCAGTTTGGCTTTCCGAAATACAGCGCGAGACAAATCAGCGCCAGCCAGATTGGCCTTTTCGAGTTTTTTGCCCGACAGATCGCAGCGAGGGCAGTCACCTGTCAGCGCCAGTTCCTTATCGGCACGGTCGGCCCAGGCAGCGCCGCTGTACAGCATAAACACGGTCAGTACGACGATGAATGATTTCATTGGTGTCTCCCTTGTCGTGTCTCCCAACACAAAACAGTTTCTCAGAGGGCAAGTCTTAATGACTTTTGTTACTATGACTATAGGATATGCGCCTATATTTCGTGTCTTCGGCCAGTTGCCAAAAAAGGATGTTCCCACAGTGCTGATCGCCATCAATCAATGGATTGAGCATACCCAATATGTGATGTTTGCGCTGGTTGCCACATGGCTGTGGTTTCATCAGAAAAACGGCCAGTGGCCGTTGCGTCAACAGGCTATCGTTGTCATGATGGCAGTGTTATTCAGTTATATTCTGGTTCATATCCGGAGCGACTGGTGGTTTCACAGTACACCACCAGTCTTTTTTCATCCAGATGAAGCCATCCATCAGGGTTGGGAAGCCTTTTATTTACAGTGGTTTATTGCTCCCTCGTCCATGGCTACCTGGATGGCCTTTTCAGTCGCTATACTGGCCGTTTCGCGAGTGGCTGGTTTATTGCTTTGCCTGCTCTCTTTATCCATCGCCTGGCTGCATTTGATGGCCAGCCTGGCATGGCCTTCCGATGTGCTTCTGGCTTTGCTCACAGGCGCTGCCACCGGCTGGGCGCTGGTATTGGCATCGGGGCATATGCAACGTTTCACCTATGGTCTTGAGCAATTAAGCATTCACATTCCTCAGGTGATTTATCCCTTTATGCTGTTGCTGATGATTGATATGAGCAATGACCTGCAGTTTTTAACGTTCAGCTTTCATTTTATGTTTGGTGGCAAGTGACGTGGATACACTGGTTTTACTCTGGCTCAACCACCACCTGGCAAGTTCTCAGTCGTACTTCTATCTTGCGCTGATTGTCACGGATCGCATACCGTGGATTATCATGAGCCTGGTGTTGTGCTGGTTATGGTTTGTCGGATCACCGGGTTTGTTGCCCAAACGTCCCGGCGGAACTCTTAATCTTCATGCGCGGTATATGGCGATCGGGGCTATCATGTCCATGCCTGCGTTGTTTATTGGCTCGCAACTGATGCAGCGCGCCATTGAACGCCCTCGTCCCTTGCATATAGAAGGTTTACTGACCATTCCTGTGCCGCCGCAACTATGGCAGGAGGTGGTGACAGGTTTCCCGCCTGCCACGGCATTTCCCAGTGATCATGCGATTGTTATCGGCTTGCTGCTAAGTTGCGTATGGCCTGTCAGCCGATTGATGGCCATGATTGCAGGAGGAATTCTTTTTATCCCCCTGATATTGCGCATTGCACTGGGTTTTCACTGGCCCGGCGATGTGCTGGCCGGCCTGCTGATTGGTGGCACAAGCGGGATGATAATTGCGTTCAGCATACCCTATCAGTTAACCACTGCGCAACGCCTCAACCACTGGTTGCAACGCCATCCCGACTGGATGCATGTCGGGTTGTTTTTATTTCTGTATGATTTTTCGCAAAAATTTTCCTGGCTGTTCTCCATTGGCAACCAACTACTGAGCTGGCTATGATTGATATCAAAATTCTTGAACAACGCCGTGGCATGATGGTCGCCTATCGTTGCGAATCACTGGATGCCCGGCTGGCAACACAGCTTTATGTGTTTTGGGATGAGCACTTCCCTCGCGAGCGTTTGCAACAGCTGGACTGGCTGGTCATCGACATGCGCGATGTCGCCCTGATGGATGCCAGCGGTATCGCCACGCTGGTGCATATCTTCCAGCAGTTGCGCGGTGGTGTGGCTTTGTCCCTGCTTGGTTGTAACGAGGCGATTTGTCAGTTATTGCGTGATTTGTATCTGGATCAGCTTTTTCTCATGTATGATGATGAAGCGGTGTTACCTGCTGTTGCTCAGTCGGTGTACATGCACCCGGAAACACGTTATCAGACACACCGGCTAACTGCGTCCTGGATTTCCCGACCATGAACAGTAACTGGTATTTTCGTCGATTTGAACATCGCCAGCCACCACCTGCCCAGGCCGTATCTGCAGGCCGGGATTTTCTGTATCAGGTACTGGCAACAGCCAGCATAGTTCTCGGTCTGTGGTATTTATCCTGGCGCTGGACGGAGTCGCTGAACTGGGATGCCCCGGGTTTTTCTATCGCCCTGGCGCTGGCCGAAACCATGGCTTTTGTCGGCTCCCTGTTATTTACCTTCAATCTGTGGCAACTCAGGGATGTACGACGCGGTGAAATCCCCACCCGTTTGTCACATATTACGGATCGGCCTGTTCATGACCGGCCATTGACGGTGGATATTTTTCTGCCGACGTATAACGAAGAAGAAGAACTGGTGCGCTTGTCGATTCAGGATGCCAAAAAAGTGATTGTTCCGGAAGGGGTGCGCTGCCGCATTCATGTGCTGGACGATGGTTGCCGCGAACGCATGCGCCAGATTGCGCTGGAAGAATGGGTCGATTATATTCCACGTCGGGAAAGCGAAGGCTTCAAGGCGGGGAATATTCGCCATGGCATGAAACGCACTTTCGGCGATCTGATGGTGATTCTCGATGCAGACACGCGCCCCATGCCTGAATTTCTGCTACATACGCTGGGTTATTTTCGCGATCCGGATGTTGCCTGGGTGCAAACACCACAATGGTTTTTTGATCTTCCCAAAGGCATCCCCCTGCCGCAATACCTGCAAAAACGCTGGCATCTTGGCAAGCCAGGCTACTGGCTGGGGCGTGGCGTGACCCGCATCTTTGGCCCGATTAGCGTCGGCCATGATCTGCTGGGGAATGATCCCCGTCTGTTTTATGATGTTATTCTGCGCCGCCGTAATGCCGCCAATGCATCATTTTGTTGTGGTGCGGGCAGTATTCATCGCCGTGAAGCCATTATGCAGGGCGCTTTGAAAAACTGGGCACGCGAAACGCGGGAAAAATCGGATGATCTGGCACGCAATATCCCCGACCTTCACCTGCGCCAGTTGTTTGGCAAAACAACCCGGCAGGAAATTGCCCGACGCACGCCATTGATGCCTTACCGCTTCCACGTCTCGGAGGATATTTACAGCGGCATGTTGTTGCATGGCGATAAGGATCGCAACTGGAAATCCGTCTATCATCCTGAAGTACTCAGCAAAATGCTCTCACCCCAGGATTTGCTGAGCTGGACGATTCAGCGCTTCAAATATGCCGGCGGCACCCTGGATATTGCGGCGCATGATCCGCCGTGGCGTTACCCTGGCATGGACTGGCGGCAAAAGCTGATGTATGCCGCTACCATCTACTCCTATTTATCACCCTTGTGGGTAGTATTGTTTCTCATCGCGCCGCTGATTTTTTTCTTCACCGGTATTGCACCGGTTGCGGCTTATGATGCGGCTTTTTATGTGCATATTCTGCCTTTTCTGGTGCTTAACCGTCTGGCCCTGATGGTGGTGACCTGGGGTGTTCCCAGCCTGCGGGGCGAGCAATATTACCTTGCCTTTTTCTGGCAGAATATTCAGGCGATGTGGGAGGTGATTTGCCGTCAGCCCATACGTTTTCATGTAACTCCCAAGACTTCACAGCAGGGAAACTTCCTTTCGCTGGTGTGGCCACAGTTGCTGATCGTTATGCTTAGTCTGTTGGGGATTGGGGTCATGGGCTGGCATGTCTATACCGGCGCTGAACCACAGTTACCGGCCTATATCGTCAATGTATTCTGGGCACTCAATAATTGCCTGGCGCTGATGGTCATTATTCGCGCTGCGTTTTTTTACGAAGGGGAACGGGGATGAAATATTCATGGCTTTATGCCCGCCATCATCTGGCGTTTATCCTTGGCTTGTTGCTGGCTGTAGGGATTGCCTGGACAGCAGAGCAGCATATGCCCCGGCCTATTCAGGCATGGATTGATAATTTCAGTGAAGTTCTGCATGTAGAGGATGAACAACCGCCACTGAGGGCTGCTCCCCGTGAACTGACGGAGATGGAAAAATACTGGGCACGCACGGCCTGGAAGTATTTCCAGAATAATTATCAGAAAGAAACCGGCATGATCAACTCGGTTGATGGCTATCCATCCACGACTTTATGGGATCTTGGCTCTTATCTCATGGGCGCACTGGCAGCTCGTGAGTTGGGCATCATCAAGGAGGATGAACTCAACTGGCGGGTTGGCACGCTGCTGGATTCGCTGGCTAAAATCCCGCTGGTACACGGTTATTTGCCCAATAAAGCCTATAATACCC
>JALSZZ010000070.1 GCA_027075825.1 Mariprofundaceae bacterium
TGCTTTTCTGCGTGATGAAATTCGCCAGGCGTGTGCCCGACAATGCCAGATCACGCGCATTGCGCGCATCTTTACCCGTATTCAGGCCCATGCCGGCATGCGTGATGTATTGTCAGTCCAACCATCTCCCCGACCTGTCTCACTCAGCGAAAAAAAAGCGATTGCGCGTGATATTCAGCCGGTGCGCCAGCGGCAACTGCGCCGCGCCATGTTTCAGGCACGCCTGGCCCAGCTCATGTGGGAGAAAACGTAACTCGCCAACATTTTTCAGCTTTATTACCGAATTAACCCGTGGCTTCTGCTGATGGGTATCAGCATCTTCGTATGCATCGCTGTTCAAGGCTGGCAATAAGCCTTTTGGCAAAAGGGGAGCAAGCAAACACTTGGTCAGGTGAAATTTTTTGCAGCAACTCAAATGAATCCCTGCCCTTGCGATATTCCCCTTTACGACTTTCCTTTGTGGCGCGTTTTAGTGCACGGAACAGCTCATTTTTGTTGACAGATTCAATATTCTCCGTCTTTGGAAGATGGTTTTTCCTGAAGCCTGAACCAAAATAACGCGCCAATGCCTCTTTATCTGCAAGAAACCACGCTTCCATGCATTCAATCATAAAATGAAGGTCATCATCTGTTGCACGGCCCGGCTTTACCCAGCCGTCACCCTTCCGTTCCTTCACATGTTGCCAGGGGTTTACCCTCGATGCAGGCTGAACTACCTGGCATTCACTATCAACCAGCAGCACTGCCTGTTCACCTGATTCAATCGCTTTCCTGAACCTCTTAAATGCATCCTGCCTTGGGCCACAGGCAACAATATGCGGCATGGTTCCTCTTAATGCGGTTTTTTCGAAAAACAATCTAAAGCCTTTTCGGAGGCTGCTAACCAGGTTGCCCTTCGCACCACCCTCAACATAAAGATAGACATTCACCAGCGATTCCCTCCGATCTGACCACTACGCCATAAATCACCAAGCGAGTAATCCTCCAGCCATATTGACAACTGCTCAGCATCACAACGGCGAATGGATGTTTCATCGTTTTCTTTTTCACACACCAGAACATATTCCGGATGTTCAGACAGGGCATTAACCAGGATTTCAGAATGTGTCGTAATCACCAGTTGCGTGTGCTGAGAAGCTTCGATCAACAGTTCAGCCAGAAAAGGTAGCACATCAGGGTGTAGTCCCAGTTCTGGCTCTTCGATACAAATCAGTCCGGGCGGTTTTGGATTGCACAAAACAGCCAACAGGGATAAATACCTGAGCGTGCCATCAGAAAGCCGGGTAGCGGGAATAAACTGGTCACCCTCTTTCAAATAAAGTTGAACCGTTCCTCCCTGAATAGCGACGTCAAAACCAGTAATGCCGTCATATAGTTCACGAAGTCCCTCAAGAACCTTTCGTTCACCACCTGTCATCTGAATATTTTTTAACACCAAACCAAGATTGCTGGCATTCTCCAGTAAATAATCGTTAGGAAGATCAGCAGGCTGGGGAAGTCGGGGTTTGGTATATCTTCCGAATGTCCAGTCCCTGTATATGCTGATTTTTCCATAGGTTTGGGCAAGCCAGGTAATTTCCGGATACATTTCCGGATCCTTTCGTTGAGAAAGGATGGATTGTTCCGGATCAACATCTTCACGTTTTAATCGTCGGGATCTTCCCTGACGATTTCGGGAACTGTCTTGTTGATGAATATTAAGTACAGGGTGATTATTTTCATATTTATAAAAGAAAAATGCTACGTTATGGCCTTTTATTGGGAACTCATTTTCAATTTTTTCATCAATTAATGAAAAACGACCGCCTTCAGCAGCAAACTCAAGACAATGACGAAGGTTTTCTGGCCCGCGAGGATAGTCTATAATGGCCTCAAGCCGGGCAGATGGCCCCTGCCCTCTCTGGCGCAGCCAGTCACAAACACCTCCCCCCTTCCTTACCGGTTCGGCAAGTGCCGTGGGAGCAGCCTGAAAAACAGAAAGAATATCGATTAAATTGGATTTTCCCGTGCCATTGGGACCAATTAACACATTTAATGGCAGAAAAGGAAGATCAACTCCGACCGAGCCAAAACTCAGAAGGTTTCTGATTTTTAATGACTTTAACATATCCGGTATCCTCACCAAACAGATTGATGGTATTCCGCCTTAAGGCCAGAAATCAGGAAATACCCATGCCTGAAATCATGGCGTTTCCATCTTTGCTTCGCCATTCTCTGAATGAAAAACGTGAAAACAATTGATGGTCTGCCTCTGACGCAAGTCAGCGCACACAGATTCCGGGTTGAGCCATGATCTCAGTTGTGCTGCTTTTTGGCCTTCTGGTAAAGCACTTCCTGCGCTTCCAGTGATAATTCGGCCAGTGTTGCGCCGCGCTGTTCCGCCAGTGTTTCCATACCGCGAATGCGCTTCATAAATTTGCGATTGGTATGCATTAAACAGGTTTCTGCATCCAGCTCCAGTTTGTCAGCGAGGTTGACCAGCGCGAACAGCAAATCACCAAATTCATCATTCAGACGTTCCTTGTCGGCCTGAATATTCAGTTCATGGGTAAACTCATTGAGTTCCTCGTGGATTTTTTCGATAACCTCATCTGTTTGCTGCCAGTCAAAGCCGATGCTCCGCGCCCGCTGATGCACCTTGCGGGCATAAGCCAGCGCCGGTAATGGCGGGATACCATCCATCACGCTGCTGCGCTCCGGCTTTTCTTTCGCCTTGATAGCATCCCATTGCCGCAGTACGGCATCAGCCTGATGTAGTTTGTGTTCACCGAAAACATGCGGATGGCGGGCAATCATTTTTGCCACCAGCGCATCAAACACCGCCTGCAGATCAAAGGCCCCCTGCTCTTCCGCCATGCGCGCATAAAAGGCAATATGCAGCAACAAATCCCCCAGTTCTTCTTTCAACGGTTCCCAGTTGCCATCGTTTTCTGCCTGCTCTACCGCTTCAAGCACTTCGTGTGCTTCTTCCAGTGTGCAGGGCGCAATGCTGCCCGGGGTCTGTTGACGATCCCAGGGGCATTCTTCGCGCAAAATCTGCATCAGACGGTACACCCTGTCGTAAGGGTGAGGTAAATCAGTAATACGTTGCGGCACAGCTTTACAGTGAAAACATCAGGGATTCAAGCGCCTCAAGATCAATACGCACCTCTGAACAACCGGCTACCGGTGTAATCACACCCGCTTTCTTCAGGTTGCTGATGGCACGGGAGATGGTTTCCCGACTGGTAGAGAGCTGATCAGAAATCAGCTGATGCGTTGGCAGGCGGAGTTGCACATGCGTGGCACCGGGCTCGCGACCAACGCAGGCGCACATATCATTGATATAGTGATAAAGGCGATGCGGCACATCCATCGTGCTGATACGCTCCAGCAAGAGGTTGGTGCGGCGCAACCGCCCGGACAACTCCAGTAGCAGTTTGAGTGAAATTTTTGGTTTTTGCAGTATCAGCTGTTCAAATTCCTGACGGCGGATCTGAGCCAGCGTACTTTTGCCAAGCGTGGTGACAGTTGCCGAGCGCGGGCGGCGGTCAAGCAGCGATAATTCGCCGAAAAACGAGCCTTCCGACATGAGCGAGAGCACCACCTCACGCCCGTCTTCTGCATAATAGGATATTTTTACCTGACCGGAAAGAATCACAAACAGCGAACTGGAATTATCGCCTTCCTGGACAATCACGCTTTTGGCTGCGTAGTGATGAGAAGAGGCCAGGGCAACAACAGCATCAAGCTCTTCCCTGTCCAGGTCAGAAAACAGCGGAATTTTTTTCAGTATATTATGCATGCTCATTGAAGTAATTCCGTTATTGTTCAGGAGTGCCTTGCCAGACTTCGGCATGATGAAGGGTAACAGGCCAGGTGGCAACGCGAATATGTTCAAGATGGGGCAGAAGCTGCTGCAAGCCTTGTTGGGCGCGTTCAGTGGTATCAATGATTTCCACCAGTAGCGGCAACTGATGCGCAAGCGAGATAAAAGCCGCTGAATGCACGCCATGCTTGCCCATGCCCTCAATGCCACGCACCACGCTGACACCGTGCAAGCCTGCCTTCCGACACAAATCAATAATTGCCGTCAGTGCTGGCTGACCATCTATCTTGTCTGATTCTGAAAAATAGATGCGAATGCACAGTCCATTAGCTGTTATTTTCAATACCCCCTCCCTGTGTAGCTGCCAACAAGGGTCGCCCGAAGGCGACCCTTAAGAGCAAACGGTGCATTACACGGAGTAATACATTTCCAGTTCATACGGATGGGTACGCAGACGCAGCTGATCGACTTCTTCCCTCTTCAGAGAAAGATAGGCATCAATCATATCGTCATCCATCACGCCGCCCGCCTTGAGGAAGTCACGGTCAGCATCCAGTGCATCCAGCGCTTCCGCCAGTGAACCAGCCACGGTCGGCACGTTGGCAGCTTCTTCTTCAGGCAGATCATACAGGTTTTTGGTGGCAGGTTCACCCGGATCAATCTTGTTGGCAATGCCATCAAGGCCAGCCATCAGCATGGCCGTGAAGGCCAGATAAGGGTTGGCAGTCGGATCAGGGAA
>JALSZZ010000071.1 GCA_027075825.1 Mariprofundaceae bacterium
TAACTTTGCCAGGCCAACAGTCCTTAATCTGAAAGATGAACACTCAATCATACTGAAATCATTAGGAAAATCGTATGAACAAATTTATTCCTGAAAACAGTATCTGGGGGTGATGAATGTCGGCTTTATGATCATGCTCGACTCGCTGTTCAAAGTCGAATATACAAATCAAGATGCCGCTGACTCTAGAGAAAATGGTCTGCGGTTCGTCCCTCAAAAATGGTTGAAATTTTTCCAATCGTTATCGAATAAAAATCCAAGTTTACGATCTTGGGTGCTTAAATGTAAAGATCCTGAGTTAACAGGTGCTTATCAGAAATGTATTGAGCTTTTCGTTATTCATCGAACAATGCATCGCCACCTTGCAGGGCAGACTTTGCGAGGTAGTACTACAACTGCACGAACTTTTTCCTCTGCAGAAACCAATTACCGCGACTTCATGAATGAGATGAAAGCTATTATTGATGACACAATTAATGTTGGCATTGCAGCCAGTGTTGAGGATGGCAAATTGCAATCAAGGTTGGAAAAAACAAATGATGACGTTGCGCTCCAAGTTGGGGTAAGGCGTGTAAATGTGCCTAAGAATTCTTTACTCCAAGATGCTTGCAATCAGTATCAACTACCGATTTTGTTCGGTTGCCGAGCAGGATGCTGTGGAAGTTGCATAGTTCAGGTCGTTTCAGGAAATGATAGTCTGTCTCCTATAACAAGTCGTGAAGCACGTATACTTGATGTGTTAGAGGCGGAACCAGACTGGCGCCTCGCATGTCAATGTGCGGTAAAGGGGGACGTTCATGTCCGTTACATTTAAAATAGCTATTACGCAACAAATCGATAAGGTGTTAGTGCATTATGAATAGTAAGACTTCCTTTCCTACGACTGCGTTTATCGGGGGGGGGGGTGGTAGAGGTATTGGTCGAGCAATTGCGCTTGCACTTGCAGCTGATGGCTATGAAGTTTTCGTTGTCTCGCGAACTACAACGGAACTTGATAATATTCGCGTACAGATGCGCACTGGAGGTGCTTCATGTCATGTTCGCCCAACAGATCTGACATTGTGTTGGAGGAAGATAAATTAGAATAGGATTGTGAAAATTTAGAATATTGGGGTTAGTGAATCTTTAATGATTTTATGGGGTTATGGTGGTTTTCGGTTTTTTTGGCTTTTTGGAGTGGATGGGTATAAATTGGAATAGATTTTTCCTTTGTTTTCCCTTTTTTTCCGGCGAGAGAAATTAGTACAGCGGCTTTTTGCCGCTGTTTTTGTTTTTAGGGGTTGGTGCCGTCATCTACTTTTGGTTGAGCAATAACATCAATGATTGTTTGCGCCTGAACCTTTTGCTGGGGGGTCATGGCGCGGTATTTATGAATGAGGGCGAGTTCGTCGGGGGTTAAGCCCTGGTCGTTGCGCTCGGGGGCCTTTGGTGGGGTTTTTCCTGCATTATCGACGACTTGAAGCTCTTTTACCGGGGATTTCTGGCGCAGTGCGCGCTGGGTTTCCGGCGGCAGACTGCTGATGTGAAACTCCTTACCACCGCCGCGACCTTTGCGTGGGCGTGATGTCCACCCTTCTTTTTTCGCACGCAAAAGAACACCTTGAACGGTATCCGGCATACTATCTAGCTTGGCTAGTTCACTAGCAGGAAACCACTCGGACAACTTTAACCCCTTCCAAAGGAAACTTGAAAAACAAACTTGAAAGCTTCAATAAACAATAAATAACAGATTTAACAATATGTTATAGCTTGTTTAACTGGCTTCTTGTCGCTACATGTTTAAATCTAGCTTGAAAGTAAGTTTCAACATGTTTAAGGTTCGCATCATGAACACGGAACGCGACCAACGCCAAACCATACAACCGTCCAGCCTTCTTTGGAAGCTCGCCCGTCACGGGCTTGAGTTTCGGGGAACAACCATGACTCGCTGGTGCGAGCAAAACGGCATTGACCGTCGCAATGCCTGGCGCGCTGTGACAGGGCAGCGCGATGGCGCAAAGGCGCGCCTTCTTCGTGATCGTATTCTTAAAGAAGCGGGGGTGATCGATGGCGGATGAATGGTTTTCCGCACGCGAGCTAGCCGGGCTTTCCGGGCTTCCCGGGACGGTTCAAGGTGTCATCTCACGTGCGAAGAAAGAAGCCTGGACATCCCGCCCCCGCAAGGGGCGCGGTGGCGGCCAAGAATACCACATCAGCAGCCTGCCGCTGGCAACGCGGCAGGCGATTATCGCCAAGGCGGTGGCTGAACTTAGTGCCAGTGCGCCAGCGATGTATGAAGATCATGAAGATACTGTGACCAGTATCGAGGTCCATGATGGCTTGCAATGGTACGAGCCAGACATGGATCTGGCGCTGTGGCGCTATTCCATTATTAAGCCTGCGCTACATCAGCCATCCGGCGCAGGCAGAAAGCTTGCTGTAGATATTATCTGCCAGACATCTTACCCCAAACACAACAACCCGGCGCAGATCGTCACGCCCAGTCGGGCGACGGTCTATAACTGGATAAATCTGGCCGAACGCGGTGGCGTGGCGGCGCTGGCCAACAAGGCGCGCGCCGATCATGGCATGAAGCGGGTGAGGATTACCCGCCGGTGGGATGCCGCGTCGCCGCTGGATGGCGTGGCGCGCCAGAAAATCGAGGAAGAGCTTGTTCGCTACATCCGGTCGCTGTGGGCATCTGGTGCCGCTGGCTGGCGTCAAGTCCAGCGCCTTGCAAGCGTTAAATTACTAACGCTTAGCCGCGCCCATGGTTGGGATGCATCGCCTGATGATTGCGTCGTTAGTCGGCAGCAGATCGAGAAAGAGCGTGTCTATCAGATCGTGCACGTGCACGATCATGATGCCAAACGCTGGCACGATCGCTACATGCCCAGGGTTAAGCGCAGGCGCGACGGGCTGCGCCCCGGTGATCTGGTGTTTGCCGACGTGCATCCGCTGGACATTGCCTTGCGGCGCCCTGATGGCAGCGGCATGGTCTATTTACGCGGTATCTCATGGCAGGATGCCGTGAGCAACGCCATATATATCACATGGGTGTTGCTGGAGAAGCGCGAAGGCATCCGCCGCGAGCATGTGGCACAGTCTTTTGCGTCGATGTGTAGCCGCAGCCCCTGGGGCATGCCACGCATGCTGTATTATGATAATGGCTCGGAATACCAGTGGCGGGATATGATGGACGGCTTTTTCATGCTGTCGCGGGTGCTGGGTTGCGATTTTTCTGCCGAGCCGATGTGCGATGAAATGCGCCAGCGACTGGCGCAGGATGCAATTATCACCGCCCAGCCGTACAACGCGGCGGCCAAATCCATCGAAGGCATCTTTGGGGTGTTGGAACAGCAGTATTTTAGCCAGATTGAGGGCTGGGTGGCGGGCGACCGCACGCGCAAGAAGACGCAGAATGTGGGGGCAGCGCCCCGCCCCTTCCCCGGTACGATGGAAAGCCTGACAGGGCAACTGGATCTGATGCTGCGCGCCTATCACAACACGCCGCAATGCGGATTACTGAACAACAAATCACCCAACCAGATATTACAACAGCATGCCAATGCTGGTCATCAGGCAACGCGGGTACGCGAAGAAGCCCTGTTGCTGGCCTTTGCCGAACTTTATCAGCCGGTGGTTCGTCAGGGCCGTGTACGGGTTAATGGGCGGGATTACAGGCATGAGGCGTTGTTTGCACGCAGCGGCAAGCTGAACGTGCGGGTAGCGCGGCACGATCCGCGCTTTGCTTTTGTTTTTGATGGCGATCGGCTGCTGTGCGTAGCGGCAGAAGATCGCCCCTGGCATATACTGGATCCGCGTGGCGCTCAGGCCGCTGATCAGCGGAAGCAGGCAGCGCGCCGCCAGATTGCGCAAATGCGTCAGCACTGTGATGCACTGGTGCTGGTGGACGAACACGCCGAGGCGCTGAAACACTATGAGATCACACCGAACATCCCGGATGGTGACGAGATTGAACTGAATCAGCAGGTGACAGGCATGGTAGAGGCACTGGAGGCAGCCGTGCGCGAGGAGATTGCCGGTCGCACGGCAGACAATTCATCCGGCAGTTCATTACAGCAGTGGGCTATCGTGGATGAAGAACTTGAAAAGGCGCGGGCAGAGCTGCGTGCCGAGGAGGGCAAGGCATGAAACGCATTGAGACAGTGGCCATCAGGCGACTGCAATTATTGGTGAAGGAACTGCGCGAAGAAGACAGCACCGGCATTGGCGAAGTGATCGGCAGTACCGGTACGGGCAAGACGCAGGGTGGCCTGTGGCTGGCGGCGAACGATGGCAACGCGGCGCGGGTGTGCGGCTTTGAAGGTATTGGGCGCAACCATTTATTGCATCAGATCGCGTATCTGTTTACCGGCTTGCGGGTGAACAGCGCTGGCAAGGCGCTGGATACGCTGGCAGCGCATGCCGCCTCACAGCGGCAGCGACCACAAAACGGGGTCTGACCTGACTAACTGATTGATTTTACAGGAATAGAAGGCTAAAAACAGCTCTTTTTTGGCCTTAAAGTGCCCATTTTGGGAGTAAAATAGCAGGGC
>JALSZZ010000072.1 GCA_027075825.1 Mariprofundaceae bacterium
AAGGCCTGAAACAGATCGCCGCCCTCTACCGGATCGAAGCCGAGATCAAAGGCCAGCCCACCAATCTGCGCCTTGCGGCCCGCATTGAATGCACCAAGCCAAAGCTGGATGCCTTTGAAAAATGGCTTACCTTCAGCCGTGCTCAGGTCTCCGCCAAATCCCCGACCGGACAAGCCTTAAAATACATTGCCAAATACTGGGCTGGCCTGAACCTGTTCCTAACCGACGGCCGTATCGAGATCGACAACAATCCGGTCGAGCGAACCATTCGCCCCATAGCCCTCAACCGCAAAAATGCCCTGTTCGCAGGCCACGAGGCCGGTGCTCAAAACTGGGCCATGCTCGCCTCTCTGATCGAAACTTGCAAATTGAACGCCGTAGAACCGCACGCCTACATCTCAGGCATCCTCACCGCTATCATCAACGGTCACAAACAAAGTGATATTGAATACCTGCTACCGTGGAATTTTAAGGCCTAGGTGCCAGCGGGACACCGCTTACTCAGGTCCGCAGAATCGTAGGCGAAAAGAATATTGCGAAAACGCACCGTCTGGCCAGCCTCGAGCACCCGGGCCAGTGTCGGTTGCGGCACGGGCTGCACAGGTGGTTGCACGGGGGCAGGGTCGGGAGGCTGGGGCAGCGGGATTGGCTCTTCGTCAATGGCGATGAGGACAACCTCTTCGTCCAAGGGGGCAAGGATCGGCTCGGCAGCGATCTCAACCGGCGCAATTTCTCCAGATTCCCACGCGTTGTCGGCCAGCGGTTCGGCAATGGTTGTCCGGGTGGTGACCGCAAGCTGATCGGTTTCAGAGAACGGTATCCACTTAAGAAACCAGCGGATACTGTTCAAACAAACCGAACCACTTCACTTTGGGCAATTGCTGCAGTTTCCCGGACAGAGGGCAAAATCGCCCGAATAGTTGATCCCAGTGTTTTGAGCGAGGGCGCGATTGTAAGGTTCATAGTACTCCTTGAGCAGCTCAATTGCGCGTTCAGAATATGATACAGGGCGGTGTTGAAGATAAGTATAGGCGTGTTCCAGCACGTTCCTCAGAATTCCTTTTGGCAGAGGATGAAAGTGCGAATGCTCGTTTGTGAAATTGCCGTATTCCATTGGGTCAAACTTGAATATTCGCCGTAAAGCGCGATGCACTGCGTCGCTACGCACCACATATCCCTTCTGAAATCTCTCAAACTGATAGCTGCCGTAGATGTCCTCAATCTCAAGGAAACTGCATAACCGCCCCAAGGTTGCAGACGGATTGGTTTGCAGCTCTTCGGCAGAGATGACGATTACGTCGTTGCCAAACGCGGCCTTCCAGTCCTTGATGTGGTCCCAATAATGGCCATTTGCCAAATCCTGTTTCAGGATCTCGGAATGAAACGAGCTGGACATCCTGGCAAGATACCCGTCCAGATCACTCGATAAGTGTTGTTTTGTGTAATTCAAAAGCGTAGTTCGGGGATATTCTTGGTAGACATGCGAGAAGAATTCGAAACTTGAACAAAATCGAAGGCTTGGATCGCGAACGATGAAGATGGTTTTGCCACCGTAATTTTGGATGTGATCGAAAGCTGCTTTCTGAGAATAATAGCATGGCGTTGCATCCAAAAAATACTTGGCCGAGCCGCCAGTCCCAAAGAGTTCTTCGTGGGTCGTATCTAAGAGACGCGAAGCAGAACCCCATTCCTGTTCAAGTGGGCTATCTTTATCCAAGAAGAAATAAGTCTCCTTGTATCTCGTGGTGTCCACATCTGGATGGTCGGAAAGGTATTTTGCAAGGGACGTGGTGGCACATTTCCAAAATCCCGCTATAAACAGATTGGGTAGACGCATATCAGTCTCTCTAATTTGCACGACTTGGTGGGAAAGTTGGTCCATGATCGGACACGAAACATGAACCAACCCTGTTTACTACGCCGCAAACAGGCGCTTCTCTTCGACGATGGTGCTTTGGTATAGTTCTTGAAAATAGTCGCGAAACATCGAAGAGATGCTTTTGCAAACTTCCAGAAGTTCTTCAAAATGCTGTTCCGATGTCAGCAGGTCGTGTGCGACGCCAAACATGATTTCCAAGTGATCTTCGTGTATGTCAAAGTTAACATGCGCACGCGATCCCTTAACGTGGCTTACGGTATATTTTTCTTCCGCTCGTTCAACGGTCTTTTCAGAGTATTGGTCCGAGTTCCATTCAACAAAAAGCGAATAGGCCACGGCAGCCAGTGGACTCCAGTTCAGGATCTTGTCTTCCAGAAACTTTCCCTTCTGAGCGGTCGCCAACATGGGCTGCACGCCGTCTACCTGTTCTTCGTTCAGGCCGTGACGTTTTAAGTCGCCCATGAACATCTTGTCATGGTTCATCTCTTGTAGGGTATATTTTGCCCACTTCCGCGCAGCTTCGTAGTTGGTTGACAGCATTTTAGACAGGGCAAGGGCATCTAGCGCTGCAGTCATCCGGATGCGCTTAATGGTTTCTATCCGATGACGAAGATAATATAGTTCATTCAATTCCTCTGAATTTTCAGTCAGATGTTTTGCATAATCGACCGTATCGAAGTAGATTGCTAGTTCATCCTGAAACAAGTCTACGATCTTGAATTTGAATGTTTCGTAATTGGGTTTCATGGGCCGTTCCTCTCTATAAGCCAAAATTGCCATGTAATGTAGTGTGCAGCCAATGCGTGTTCGGTTGCATTGGCTGCGGGTCAATTTACTTGATGATATCCATGGCTCCCTCCTTTCGTTTTGTGGGTTTGGGTAGAAAACCGCCTTTCGGCCGTACGCAGAAAGCGAGACCCAAAAGAACGGCCAACGATCCGGCGATCTCCAAAACAGAGAGAGTTTCGCCTAGCAAAGTCACACCTAAAAACAGCGCAATGATTGGGATCAGGAAATTGTTGAGGGAAAAGAACGACGCACCCTGTTCTGCAATAAGCTTGTACATCAAAACAAACGGGATTGCAGTTGCCAATATCGCGAGCCCCATCACGGTTCCAACAGTCAGCAGAGAAATGTCCAATGGGTTTACCGATATATCCGCGACAAAGAACGGAAGCATGACCAAGGTGGCGATCATCAAAACAAAAGCTGATGTAACCTCGGGTTTGGTGTCGCTTATACGTTTAGCAACCAGTGCAGACATTGCGTAAAAAACGGCAGACAGTAGTGCAGCTAAAACGTAAATCGCACTGCCACCTTCAAAGGAAATCTTTTGAAGGAAAATAATCAAAATTCCGCAGAAGCTAATCAAAACGCCAATCACTTTCATCACCGTGATGCGCTCATCATCGGTAAAAAAATGAGCCAGAATCAGCACAAATACCGGAACCAATGTGACCACGACTGAAGTTATGCCGCTGTCGAGTTTCTGCTCGGCGAAGCCAATTAAATAGAAAGGAATAACGTTGCCCAAAACAGCAATCAGGACAAGGAAAACCATGTCTCGCCGACCGACCCTGGTCGACCGCCCACTTAGTTTCAAAACGGTAAAGAGAAAAGCGGATGCCATTGCGACACGTAGGAAGACTAGCGCGGTTACAGACATCTGTTCGATGCCCAGTTTTATGAAAATAAAAGACGATCCACGCGTCGCGCCGATCAATATCAAAATCAGTATCGCCAGTTTTAAGGAGGACCCCGAACGCGATTGGGAAAAGCCTGTTGTCATCCTATCACGCCCAACACTGATGGGGGGGCCGGCCGAAACAGTGTTGAGAAGCCAGAACGCTTCATCAAGAATTGCTCATTGAGGGAAATTTTATAGCCTGCTTCAACGGGAAGAGATCCGTTCATTGCGCTTTGAACAACGCAACGCGACTTTGGATGGTTTATCCCTCTTGTTAGAAAAAGAGTAAGCTTGGCTGACAACCGCATCAGTAACCCTCCCCTAGAAAATTTTCGCTTTTAGTCGTTTTCTGCGCATTAACACCGCTATAGTGACGGCTTTTTTTGGTAGTCGCTTCCGGGTCGGACAGATGTTTCACACAATGGCGTGCATCCCTGAGAAGGGCGGCAGGATCACCATTTTGCAATCGAAGGCGCGTGGCGGCGCCCTCATACACGCCGCTGGCGGCGACGCCATTGGCTTCACTTTCCGAAGACCAATACACGGAAGGAAACTCTGATATTCCTTCGATCGATTTACGAGCAATTACCCAACCGCCCCGAGCCGAACGCAACAGCTTTTGGTTCTGGCTGACTGCGCGGGCTTTGTTGCGAATAGACTGCGACGCACCAGTTTGAATTTCCCACGCAATGCCTGTTAGATCAATCCCGTGTATATCTCGCCAGATAAAGGGAATCTCTGCGCCGCCAACCCGCGCCCCGATCTCAAGAAACGTATAACTTTGTTCGGCTTCAAAAAGCTCCAAATGGAAGACAAGCTCTCTGTATGGCGAGAACACCTTTAAAAGCGCTGTAGTTGCGTCAACAACCCTGCTTTCCTCTTCCCCCGGCGGCAATTCTACACTACCCAAGGGAGATCTCTCTCCAAAATTTCCACAATCGTTGAGATAACGCGACGCCCTGCCCACAACCAGATCTTTGCCATCCCACCATCCATCGACATGAAGGATCGGCGCATCCAAAAATGTTTGCACCATCATAGGTTCACTTTGAAGATGCTCTGTTGAATCGGGATATCCTGACGGACCGTAAACAATTTCCACACGCCGACTTGCCGTTCCCCTTCTGGGCTTAACCACAACTGGATATCCATGGATTTCTGCAAAGGAAAATACCTGTTCCTCAGACTCCGCGATTTGCGCAGTTAAGACATTGACAGTGCGTTGCTCTGCCGCGATCTGATTCATAATTAACTTGTCGCGAAATCGCTGTGTCCTTGCTATATCATCACCTGCAAGTGCGAAATGCTCACGAAGCTCGGCTGCATTCAACAAGTCCCCCTCGTTCAACGCAACAACCAGCGAAGGCGAGCCGAACTTCTGTGCAAATTCTTTTGCCGCCTTTTGAACCGCCTTGGAGTCGTCCATTGTTTCAACCACGGAAAAGGTATCCTTGGCAGTATTCGGCAGCGAGGACACGGCTTCTTGTGAACAAATCGCTTTCACATGAAGCCCGTCAGGGACGGCATAGTCATCATATAGGGCCTGTTTGCCCACCCATCTATGAAGGCAAAGCAGATAACTCATGGATCCACGGCCATGTCGAACCGAACGCCATCAACCAACTGGTCGGCGATCTCCACCGCATTTGTCCGCGACGACCCCGTAGCCAGCACGTACCCCGACACACAATCGGCCACGGTATTCAAAGGGGGGACGTTATCGCCTTCGTGTTTCTGAACCACAACCGCGCGCTCCGCCGTTCCGAGATCAAAAAGGAAAGGCAAAAAAACCGGGAGCGTTTCCCCTTTTGGAGTTCGCTTAACGACAACTTCGGGCGGGAGTTCGAAGTCAACGTTGAGAACCCGACCTGCGTCTGGCCGGAAAAACTGGATCGCCGCGCCAGCGCTTGGAAGCGGAGATTTTTCTGGCAACACATCTACGCCAAGAGGCACAGACAGGAACATTCTGTTCAGGTCCAACCCGAAGGCCCGCTTGACCAATTCCGGCGCACCAGATCCGGCCAGCCGGGCATGAGACTCTAGGACACGCGGTCCATTTTCCGTCAGAATGAACTCACTATGAGCCGGCCCCTCTTGTAGCTCGATTGCGTCCAGCAGATCCGTGGCCAGTTTGAACAACTCGGGCAGCCACGGTTCGGCGACAGAACTCGGGGTGCTGACCTCCCATTCGACAAATTTGTCATTCATTCGATATTCAGAATAACCGATAGGTAAGTGGCGACCCTCGAAAGAGAATGAGTCAACGCTGACAACCGGACCGTCAAGGTATTCTTCGACAATTACATTTTCAACATCGGCCTCATTTATCTTTTCAAAAGCCGCATGTGCAGAGGCTTCATCATGGCACGGCAATATATGCAGGCTGGCGACCCCATCAGCCGGCTTGAGCACTGATTTTCCGTGGGCTTTGGCGAAGTCTGCAACGTCCTGCGGGGTATTGACCTCGGCATAGGCAACAGGGCTGAGATTATGCGTCGCCAGAAGTTCGCGCATCGCAACCTTGTCTTTCAATAGCGTCGCAGTGCGTTCAGTCAGGCCGGGAAGACCAAAGTGATCCACAGCCTGACCAGTGGAAACCCCGGCAAATTCGGTGGTGGTCATAATCCGATCGAAGGGGCGCTGGTCATGCAGGGGTTGCAGCGCCTTGATGATCGCAGTGCCGTCTGTGATGTCAGCGTGAACTATCAGTTCGCACTGTGCAGCAATGTCCGCCTCGTATCCACCTTCTTCGTGCACCAACACGACATCTATGCCCATCTCTTTGGCGCCGTGGATTGGTGCTGGGCGACCTCCAATAACCGCAACTCTCTTGTTCATTTTGTTTCCTCCATAAAACGTCTAAAAATTTTGATCTTCAGCAGCCGTAAACTCTGCGCAACCAACGGGCTCTACCGGCTGGGGCGGGGCGGAAGGCCCTTCTCCTGTGAAGAACTCTCTCGTTCTTAAAGATAAAGAAGTCTCCTGCGCCGAGAACCAGTTCCACGCCCTTCGCCTGGCGAAGATGATTGGTCAGATATTCTAATGCGGCAGCCGACGCTTTGTCAGTGGCCGTCACAGCGTTTTCATCAAAACGGAGGAGTTGCTCACCATTGTGATCTTCCAGAACCGGCAGGATTGTCTTGCTTTCGAGATGGCCCTCATTCGACATCGGCGGGTTGAAGGAAAAGGCTGGTCGTCTGAGTTCATCGAGAATTGATCCATCAAGGTTTGACAAAAAACCATCCACAGAAACGATATCGGTCGATACCCGTTCGTTATTGCGTACAGCCGCGAAAGAAAGAAAGCGCGGGATACTCTCGGTGACACTTGTTGCATTATGTCTGAACGGCCAATTGGGATTGTCAGTGTGCCACGAAAACTCCAGGTCAGATCCCCAAGACGAACAGGTACCGGAAGCTTCCTTGACCGGAAGAACATTGCGCACAATTTTCCCGTCATTTTCGTATGGCACCGCAAATGGCTGGATACTCATCAGCCGCAGCATCGCAAACTGAAGCAAATCCAACTCCAAGACACATTTGTTTTCCGACAGAAAACCATTTTCCGGTGTGTGAATGTCGGCATTGAAATCCAACCCCTTCAAAAGAAGGCACTCTGCCGGAGATGATTTGAATTCACGGATTTCTCTAATGCTTTGCTCGCTCAACGCGGCGCGCAACCAACTTATTCCAATGACCCCTACTTCCTCGGCGCTATGGGGTGAAATATCGCCCAAAGCGGCGCAAACTTCTTGCATTTGCGCCTTCGCCGACTGAGCAATTTGGATCTCTTTGATTTCCGGGGGCGCATATACTGATGCGGATTTAGCGCGCACAGTTTCGTCGAGAGTTTCTAGAGAAAGTGATGGGGGCATTATTTTGTCCTAAGGGTTGGGCAAGCTTATGGAGCGAAGGTTCTGATCTCTTACGTTTCGAGAAAAACTAGTAGAGTTTTAGCCCGGTCGTTTCCAATCAAGATCAGGTCGAGCGCACTCCTCAAAACATTGGATAAATTGAAGAATCCTTCTTCTTCTCGCCTTTCTTTTTCTTTAGGAACAAACGTCGGACTCGGGAAATCAAACGGGTAAACATGGGGTATCCTCTCTATTGGTGAATGGTTTCATGGATTGCTTGAGCTACAATTTCGTTTCCGAGATCGGTAAAATGCGCTCGATCGACAAAGAGCCAATCCGTTTCGGATTGCTCACGGATCTTTGGAACCAGGTTTTGAAATGGCACACCGGCACTTTCGCAAACCTCACGAAGCGCCAGCGCGAATTTCTCCCCGACCTCTTCGCCGGAAATGTCGCCGTACAGCCCCTGCCAGGTGCCAAGCCGCGATATCTGGTCCAGCTCATCAAATAAGATCTTTTCTTCTTTGCAGGGCGGGCGAACCCATGTGGCCAGCGGTTGTTGCAGAAAGTTAAGCTCTGCACCCATTGCCTTTGCGACGGCGCTCCAGGTGGTCAGGGTGTTGGAAATTTCACAGACCGCTTGTTCGATTGTTTCGTGAATGGGCGGAACAGCACCGGCTTCCTGAGGCCATTTCGGCAAAGGGTGTTCAGATTGCACACCGCCATTTGCGACTGCGATCTCGTCGAATTTTTCATAAAATTCGCCGCAGAAGTAGAATGGCGGCAGCCCACCGCGTTGAAATTCGGGAAGACGAGCCATTACCAACGTGTTGAAGCCGCCCATCACAACGATACGCTGGACCCGGGGCAATCTGTGCTTATGCAGCAAAAACAGCATCAGCTCTTGAACAGAATTGTAGCAATGGCCTGCAAAATTTAGCCACGGAAGCCCGGCCGGATCCTGTGCCGACAAGCGGCTGGTAACCGTCGCAGCATCAGAGGTTGCCCCGTAACCAAGCGCAGGCGATGCTCCAACCAAGAGATTTACTGTCAGGTCAGAAGACCCATCATTTGCCGTTTCGACACTGATTTTTTCTCCAGTTTTCGTTATCGAATATCGAAACCCCAACGCATCGGTGTTGATCGCAGCCGACCTGTAATTCGCCGGATTAAAGCTCATTACATAGGGCAGGTATTGAGCGTGAGACCGCTTTGCGAAATGGTCGTAGTCCAGCAATTGTGGCGCCAGCCGCACGCGGGCAAGCGACTCATCATCCAGTGCAGGGGGGGGTGGGCGTTTGAACATTGATTATCGTCATCCTTTATTGAAGAGAGGAAGTCCTCGTTTGGTTGCTGGTGCAAAACTTTGCGCGCAGGTTTTGAAGGACACAGTCCGGGTCATAGGTTTGCCTGCAGCGATGCAAGTTTCACCCCAAAACCCATGAACACGACGCCCGTTGTTCCCTTTAACCACCTCTGAAAGGTCACGTTTCGTGCAACCGAAGCCAGTGAGTCGAAAAACAGAACCATGCCGCCAAACCAGATCGCGTTGATCATCGAATGCAAAAACACCAGGAAAAACGACGACATAGCCGATGTATGATCAGTTGAGATAAACTGCGGAAATGCAGCGAGATAGAACATCGAAACCTTTGGGTTCAGAACATTTGTCAGAAATCCTTCGAAGAAGCCCCTCGCCAAGTTTTTCTTCTTTTTCGCAGCCGCGATTTCTGCGTTCGATTGGTTACCTTTGAAAGCATCCAAGATCGCTCTCAGCCCAATCCAAAACAGATATGTCGCCCCCAGCAGTTTGACAAAAGTGAAGGCGATGGGGGACTGAACGAGCAGGATTGATATTCCCAGTATTGACAAAGCGCCATGCACATAGAAGGCGCTGACAAATCCTGCCACATTGGCAAATCCTGTCTCCCGTCCAGAGGTTGGAACCGTCTTGGCGATCAGCACGCCGTTGGGTCCGGGGGACATCACCAGCAAAGACGCCGCCACTACGAACGAAAATATCTCAATATAAGTCATGTTTATCCTCTAATCTCGGGGCAGGCTGTGCTGAGTGCGCTTCGGTTCCCACAATCGTCTTCTTCGGCTTTCCACCCATCTCGACACTCTGGTTGTCCCAAGTTGATGCGCGCGCTCTAAAAGACCGCTCAAACTTGGAAGTTCCGGTGACTTTTCGAAATGCCCAGATCGGTAGAAAAAAGATAACATACACCGCCATTGAGAGAATTTTTTCCATGCCTCTAACCTTCAATCTAAGGGAATGTCGTCACGCCAGTCGGATGCTTCCTGCAAGGGACGCTGGAGCGTTTTGAGAATGCAAAAGTCTCCGATTACCAGCACATCCATTTCGGTGCGCATGAAACAGAGATAGGCATCTTGGGGGGTGCAAACGATTGGTTCACCACGTAAATTGAACGATGTGTTCACAAGAACCGGGCAACCCGTCTGCTGCTTGAACTCTCGCAAAAGCGCGGCGTATCTTGAATTTGTCGTATCGCTGACCGTCTGGACCCGTGCTGAAAAATCTACATGGGTAATAGCTGGAAGCTCAGATCGAACCTCGTTGATTGCACCCAGCGTCCGATTGGGTTCTTGCGAGGTCCGAATTCTCTCCGCGACCGGTAGGACGAACAACATATATGGGCTGGTATGCTCCAACTCAAAGTATGCTTCAGCATCCTCTTCAAGCACGGACGGGGCAAACGGGCGAAAGGACTCTCGGTATTTGATCTTTAGATTCATTTTTCGTTGCATGTTTTTGCTGCACGGATTCCCTAAAATGGATCGTGCACCAAGAGCTCTGGGGCCGAACTCCATCGGACCTTGGAACCACCCAACAACTGCGTTATCGGACAAATGACCAGCTGTGACTTTCAAAAGTTCCTTTTCCTTCATGCGCTTATAAACAATGCCTTCGGAATCCAAAAAATCCTGGATTTGATAGGGTTCAAACTGGCATCCCAAATAGGTGCCGTTCATCGCATCCTGATCTTCACGGACCCCTGAAGTTCTTTTCCCGTCCTTGCGGGCCATAGATAGAGCTGCAGCGCCAAGAGCGCAGCCTGCGTCGCCGGCGGCTGGCTGTACCCAGATATTTGAAAACAGCCCCGACTTGGAGAGATGGCCATTTGATACGCAGTTAAGTGCGACGCCGCCCGCCAGGCAGAGGTTGTTGGACCCCGTCTCGCGATGCGCAGCCTTCGCAAGTCCCAAAACTGCCTCGTCAGTTACAACTTGAACCGAGGCCGCCAGATCGCAATCAACCTGCGATAATTCGCCTTCTTGCGTACGGATCGGGCGTCCGAATAGCCGTTCAAATGCTTCGCCGACCATGCGTTGGCCTTTGACAAACTCGAAAAACTCGAGGTTTAAACTGAAAGAACCATCTTGACGGAGTTCGACAAGGTTTTCTTTGATAACATCGACAAATCTGGGTTCGCCGTAGGGAGCAAGACCCATAAGTTTGTACTCACCGGAGTCTACCTTAAAACCGCAGAAGTATGTGAAAGCCGAGTAAAGCAAACCCAAAGAGTGAGGATACGAAATTGAGTTCTTCGGCTCCAAGGTCAGATCTTGACCATGCCAAATTGATGTCGTCTGCCATTCTCCCACCCCGTCTACGCATAAAACTGCCGCCTCCTTAAAGGGACTTGGAAGAAACGCCGATGCGGCATGGGAAAGATGGTGCTTCGATGCCTCGGACCGAGGCGCAGTACCCAAGTTTAGCTGCGCAAGCTCTTTGTCGATGATCTTAAGCGCTTTTCTTTTGTGGAAAACCCACGATGGCGCAACATCGCTGAATGTCGATATCGCACCCGGTCCTGCGCTTGCAAAAGACGACATAGTGCGCTGAAATTTTTCTTTTGGGTCCTCATAGTATGAAACGCTGGACAACTGATCTAGCTGAATGCCCGCTTGATCTAGGCAGAACCGAACGGCATCCTTTGGAAAGCCGGAATCTTGTTTTTTTCGGCTAAATCGTTCCTGCTGTGCTGCAGCAATTATTTGCCCATCCGCAACAATTGCGGCGGCACTGTCGTGATAATACGCTGATATTCCAAGATGATAACTCATGCTATTGCCTCGTGTCCTAGGGGCCGATGGGAGGAATAATGCAGTCCGGAAAAGTTTGGAGAATGCTGCGTCTCTTCTTCAAAGAAATCAAGCTTCGTTGTGTCCTCTACCAAAGGTGATAAAGACTCGTATCCCACGCGGACTCGTGTCCAGAGGGTCTCAATAGAATCGGCATCGGTCGCGCGCAGCATATAGGTATTGATCGCATCGACTGCCCATGCAGAATGACCGGTCGTTACATTGTCAATCGTGTTATGCAAATCGACAAAAAGTGTAGAATACCCGTAATGCTTTAGGTAGCTCCTCGCCTGCCGATAGGCTCCACCCACTCCCGACAGCTCCATCGCCAGATTCATGCCCAGGATCTCCGGGCAGAACGTATTGGGCGATTTACCCAAACACAGCCAGTACACCGGCAACCGGAATGATCTGGTTAACAAGCGAGGATCGTTGGCAAACAAAACTGAACCCGTTGAAGGAAGCTCGATTCCCATTTCTCTCAGGACATCTCGAAAAACCTTGGGGTGATTGATCTCGTATTGACCATTCCCTAGTTCATCCCAGTAGGTTTCAAAAAGTGACGATCCAAATTGAGAAGCTGCAAGAGACACTTCTGTGAACCCTTGCAGCCACGCCCCATCAATGAGTGTCATTGGAGCCAGCTGCAGTGTCTCTTCGATCACCTCCTCACGCGTCGGCATCTTGCAAGAGCGCTGATCCAGAAAATCTTTTCCCTGGTTGTCATGCGCCTCCATCAGCCAGTCGCGAACAATTTCTGGCTGATAACGTCGCGGCAAGGATCGAGAGGTTTTGTCTAGGCAATTTAATGACAAGCTTAGCCAGAACCGGCAGTAGTCCTCTGCGAATTCCCTTGTTCTAGGCGGCAATGCCCGACCTTGAAGTACAGTGTATGCCTCTCTCAATGAACTGGGATAGTCACCAATTTTTGGATCGCCAGAACGGATATTGCGTGCAGAAAAGGAAAGGACATTGGGATATTGAGACGTCTGCGATTGCGTCTCTGGTTTTTCAATAGAGAATATCCAGGAGTTTATGACAGCAATATCGTCGGGCGAAAAAATACGGAACATCGCGCCTTCCAATGCGATGAGCGAATTGGTCAGAAGGCTGCGCTCAGGCGCGCCCGGCCGCACCAAACGACTGCGTGCCAGTGCGTCAAGCAACGGAAACGGGTCCTTCTGCGCCTGCGCAAACCACTGCGTCAGCGGCTTTCCTTCCAACTTGAAGTCAGCATGATAAAGGCTGGCGCTGCGGGCTTTCTCCGTCAGCAGCTTGGCCATCGCCATACGAAGTTGAATTACAACCTCAAGGTACTCTATGAGAGCCTGCGTCCAAGCCGAAACCAGAGCGCCACCAATTTCCACGCCTGCGACGACTTTAGAATACTCCAGCGTCGACTTGGAAAGCTGGTTTAGAATATCGGCCGATTCATCGAGAGGGCCGCGCCCCTTTGGAAAAAGACCCGGGCATTGAGCTTTGGATAAATCCATCGAACATTTGGTGCTGACAAGCTCCCCAAACAGGCGAAACGGCGGCAGCGTGCCAATGGAACGAAGAGCAAAGTCAATTCCTATCAAGGACAGGCAGAAAACGTCGCTGCGCCTGCTCAGAGACAGCAATACCGCAGGAGACGCAAAGGCAAGGTCACAGATCTCCGATACGCCGGGAAGACTCTGCGCTGTGCCAATGCAATTTGTCGCCCCATTATCCCACGCGAGACGTCGAAACGCGTCTGTGCGGCTCATCTCTGGTTTTCCCACCCCAATGTCATCCGATAAAAGCGTCATCAGACGTAGATGTATGGGGTCTTCAAAAACAGACGGGGCGCTCAGGCCTTGCAGTGGGGATCCAAAAGTCGCCGCCAATGGCGCGCATTGAACGAGAAGATGTCTCCGTGCTTCGAGTCGCGCCTTTTGATCATCTATTTCTTCCAAGGCAGATCGCAAACGGGCCGCGGATAAATCCGCATCCCGGCGCAATTTTAACGCGACTGTATTGACGCAGCCATTGGTGGTTTTATGTTCTCTACCGAGAGCTTGGCGTATCAGTTTTGCGATATTCTGGGAGTCCAGATAGACCTCTGGATCACATACTTTAAAGAACACTTCTCTCCACATTCCTAATTTACTTAGCCACATTACATACAGAAAATTGAAATTTTGCTTCAGATCAAAGCACTGATCCAATCAAAGTCTGTAACGCAGCTACTCCCCAAGTCGAAAAAGTTAGTTGACGCTTAATCGGAGGTTGACATTTAGCCGTACATAAATCAATCAAAGAATTGACCTCGGTGCAATTTTAACGGGAGACTAGGGAGGCTTTTACGTGACTCAGTATTTGCAGATTGCGGACCATATCGCAGAACGAATTGCGCGCGGCGAGTTGAAAAAGGGAACGCGTCTGCCGGCGCAGCGAAACTTTGCTTTCAATCAAGGAATAGCTGTTTCGACTGCGAGCCGTGTCTATGAGGAGCTCAGCCGGCGAGGTTTGGTTAATGCGGAGATCGGTCGCGGGACCTTCGTTTCAAATCACTTTGCGCCGCTTGACCCCTCCTTGCAAGAGCCTTCCGGACTCGAATTGGATCTTGACATAGTTTTCCTACTTCGACCTAGCGCACTCGAGATGATCACTTCGTCTACCTCTCATTTTTTCAAAAGAGGCATGGAGGAGAATGACGTTGCGCCAGCTTCCGCGCGTGCAGAGACGAAAACTTTGGAGTGCTTTGCAAAACTCACAAGCGAAGATGGCTTTCGCGTTGATCCGGCAAATGTGTTACTTAGCGGAAACGGAAAACAAGCTATAGCTGCCGCCTTTTCCGCCCTCGCCCCACGAGGGGGGAAGATCGCAGTTGAAGCTCTTACATATCCCTTCGCGATTTCAGTCGCTCGCATGTTGGGAATTGAGTTGGTGCCGTTGCCAGTTGATGATGAAGGCATCGAACCGTCGGCACTTGATCGCGCGGTGCAGTCCGGACTAGAGGGGGTGTACCTTCAACCAACTCTGCAAAGCCCTTTGGTTATAACCATGGGCGAACGTCGGCGTCGTGACATCGCGAACCTTCTGGTGCGTCACGAGCTGACAGCGATTGAAGATCGAGTCTATGGATTTCTCAAGCCCATGCCGCCGATTGCGGCCTTTGCGCCCGAGTATGTCATCCAAATCGACAGCCTCTCTAAAAGACTTATGCCTGGTCTGGCGCTCGGCATCATTTCCTGTCCTGATCGCATTATGGATAGCCTATCGCGCTCACTGAGATCGGGCGGTTGGATGGCACCATCATTGTCGGTATCACTTGCACAACATTGGATTTCTGATGGAACCGTGGATTGGGTCGAAGATACCAAACGGCAGGACGCAGAAGAAATGTTTCGCGTCTCGAAACAAGTCTTTGCAGCGCTGGACTATCGAAGCGCCTCAGAAGCCCTTCACGGATGGCTTACCCTTCCCAGCAGTTGGCGTTCTGAGGCCTTTGTCGCTGCATGCGCGGAGCTGGGAATTGCTGTGGCTGCAGGAGCTGCATTTGCGGTCGGAAAGAGCGTGGCACCCTCTGGAGTCCGAATCGCTTTTTCTGCGCCCAATCCGTCCACTTGGACTTACGGGCTCCGCACGATAGCAGACCTAGCGCTTTCGCGAGAACACCGCAAAGATTAGGGCAGTTGCGATTCGGATTGGACCTGTCACGCTTTTGGAAAAGCCAGAGAAGATAATTGATGACATGGTTGCTGGCTTACCAAAAGACTATGATCATTCACGTGTGCACATCATCCTTGATCGGGAGGAGGCGATTACCCCATTCCTCGACGCCGATAATCACCAGTATACATTGCTTGTCGGCGTCCATGCGCGGCTTGAAACAGACCCCGTCGGCCCAGAAATAAACGTAGCGCCTGGCCGACAGGTCACGCCGACACCAGCGCTCGTATTCCGCCCACCAGTCTGCCTTCAGGCGCGAGATCGCACTCGATGTCAGGCCCGGCGCGTCAGGCCCCAGAAGGGCGGCCAGGGCCTCGCCGAAATCTCCCGTGGAAATTCCCTTGAGGTAAAGCCACGGCAGCAGTTCCTCGACAGATTGCGCCCGGCGCAGATATGGCGGCAGAAGGCTTGATCTGAACCTGATCTTTTCACCGTATGTCCCCCGGTCGCGTACCCGAGGAACCTTCACCTGAACAGGACCAATCCCCGTCATTACCTCGCGCTCCGGCAGGTGGCCGTGGCGAACAAGGCGCGCCCGGCCAGCAGTATCCCTCAAATGCGCGTGCCTGACCAGGAGATCGCAAACCTCGGCTTCAACCGCCTGCGCCAACAGATCCCGCGCGCCTTTGCGCAAGATCTCCGTCAACGGATCAGGTGAAATTCCGGCTGGATCAGTGAGCTGCAAAATCGTATCGTCTTTCATGTGGCATATCCTTTTCTCTCTGAGAATCGCGGCGCGTCAACACCGCCATGATATGCCACCCAATCACCCCGTCACCAACTTTCGGGCATTGCCCATTGGCGATGATCGCGGGCCAGAGAACGTTCGCTGCTAGTCCCACCTCCTCCGCCACCACACACAAAATATCATTAAAATCAGCTAGGTAGCACATTTCAAGGCTTTGTGTAATTGATTTTGCTTCAATTGACTGCTATAGTGAGGTATGCAATCACGCGTTTCAGTTCCTAAAATATTTCTCCGTGGGAATCGGTGGTATGTGCGCGTGCAAGTGCCGAAGAAATGGCAGAAACGGCTACATCGTAAAGAGTATTGGGTTTCTCTCGGCACCTCTGATAGGTTGGAAGCCCTCAAAAAAGCCACACTGGCTACCCAAGAGAAGCGGTGGGAAATCACAACGGTGAATCAGCGCCTGAGCAATCTCCGGAAAAAGATAACGCATCTTACTGAGGAGCAGCGCGCCGCATTGCGGCGAGAAGCCTTGTCTTATGACTTTTCTTGGCTCCTTTGTCATAAACTCGTGGCCCGCAAACAGGGCGTTTTTGCGGTTTAGGGGTAAGCGCCCGATTGAGACCGCCTGCCCCTATCTCATGGGGTGATTTATGAGATGTGCATAACGACGTCGTTAATGACATGTCTTATTTGGAGGTGATATGCGCGGAGATATATTGGGTGTCGAGCGGCGGCGGCGCTGGAGCGATGAGGATAAATTGTCGGTCGAGCAGGCGGTTGTTACCGGCATAGCCATCAACTTGCAGGATGCCATTGAAGCCCTACAAAATATCAACCGCGTGTTTACCGCCGCGCCCCGGTGTATAGGTGATGTCGAGCCGCTCGGAGGTGTCCTCGCCGATTATGTGGCGCTCTGCGCCGCATGCACAGAGAGACTGTCCGATCTTCTGTGTATGAGTAAAATGGTCCATGCTTCACCAACGAAGGAGCATGACGACAATGACGATTTCCAAGGAACTACTGGACGAGCTGCTTAGCGGCGTTGAACGGCCCGAGGA
>JALSZZ010000073.1:0-2382 GCA_027075825.1 Mariprofundaceae bacterium
CAGAAAGGCACCTGCCCTGGCCTTTCGTCCGATCCTCACTTTCCTGCCGCATGGCAAGTCTTTCGAGGCCAGGGTCATCGAGTCAAAACCGGGTACGCCCAAGAGCATCCGGTTCGGAACAGCGCCCTATCCTTACTGGTTGCCGGCGCATATTCACGGTGCCAACAGGGTTTACATTGTCGAGGGCATCATCGACGGGCTGTCGGTCAATCAGATGTTCCCTGCGGTCAATGTGATTGCCATTCCCGGCTCCACCAGCTGGAAACCGGAATGGCTGGGGCGCATCAAAGCCTTCTTCAACAAACGTGGCAGTGAGGCGGAAATCGTCATCGCCACAGACAACGATGAAGCCGGCGAGAAGGCGGCAGAGAAGATCGCTCACTTCTGCAAGGGGGCGGCCATCTCTTTCAGTCGAGTAGTGCCTGACAATGGGCATAACGATTGGAACGAGATGTTAGTCAACGCAAACGAAGACGAGGAGGAAGTCGTCTATATCTGATCTCACCCCGCCATAGGCGGGGTTTTTTATGTCCCATGCCATGCATTTCTACATGAACCCTAAAAGCCAAAGGAGGCAAGCATGAGCATGGAAGTAGCAGTAACTCTGTTGGTGAGTGTAACCACCGGGGTAGTGATCGCCATCATCCTCGCCGCGTGGAGCAGCTATAAAAGCTTTTCGTCGACTACACCCAAGAGCAAGCCTGAGAAAAACAGTCTTGATATTCCTACATATCTCAGACGCGGTATTAAGATTAACATTGACTGACATCAACCCCGCCATTGTGCGGGGTTTTTTATTGCCCATTGGAAATGTTTATGGTATATGTAAGACAAACATTTACATAACATCTACCTACTCCATGCATGGCGATATTCACAACGGTATGAAGCAGATCCTTTACTGGGAGCGACCTGAAGACGGTAGATTCTATGAGGTCTATGTGGGCCGGGATCTGTTCGGGGACAGGCTGTTCATCCGCAGATGGGGAAGCCTCAAGTCTGCTCGGCACGGTGAGAAAATCGCAGTGCTCACAAGAGATGACATCAAGCGCCTGCCCTCCATGATTTCCGAAATCATCCGGAAAAGAGCGCACCGTCACTACCGACTCATCCACTCTGCCATCTCCTCCGATCTGTTTTAGCGACTATGCCTCCCTTCTTCCGGTGAACCCTTTGTCAATCCACACCGGAGGAAGTCAACATGAAAACCTTTATTGAAGGCATAAAAACACCCATTCAGGGTCTCGTTAAATACATTAAAAACAACGAAGGGAAAGTGCTCTCCGAGTACATCCCATGGGCAACAGCGCTCCAGCTGGCTGGACGGCCGCCCCAAGAGGTGATTCAGTTTGATGGCCTACCTTACCTGCCCATGCTCGGCGGTGGTGTTGTGGCCGTCAAACAGGGGGAGCAGATTACGTGGCTACCCATCATGGACAGCCGGTACAACCCCATTCCGCAAGAGGCAATAACATCTCGGGATATCTCCGACTCCATCTCCCGGTGCCGTGCAAAAAGCGTGGCCATAAACAATGGAATTGGGATCTCCCTACATGCTGGCTGGGGGGAGAACACCATAGCCCTGACCAAAGCCCTTGGGCACTCGGGAGTCACTCCCGATGCCGAAGATCTATCAGAGGTGCAGCCACTGATATCTCATAAAAACCAGCATGCGCCTTACATCCAATGGGCTGTGGCACTGGCGGCTCTCAAGATCACGGATCCGGATGCCTGGTGGGAGGTGAAGGTCCACACTTTTACTAACCCCAAAACAGGTGAAGTACGAGAGCTGCCAATCTTCAAGGCAGGTCATGGCTACATGGTGGCTGTGACCATCCACTGGAAGGGGTTGGAGCATACGGAATGGCTAGCGATCACTGGATTTGCCCCAAACAAGAATGGCAAAAACCAGGATCATCAGCCACTATCCAACCCTACAGTCATGGACTGGAATAAGTCCGTGATGAGGTGTTTGGCGAAGGGAATCGCTGTCCTGACAGGATACGGCATTTCTGTCTATGCCCATGAGGATGCCCCCGAAAATCTTCAACGGGAACCTGTCCGTAGAAAGGGTAAAGCAAAGGCGAAGCCGCAAGCACCAGCCACCGTTGCAAATGCCGAGAACGCACCGGTATCTTCTCCGACACAACCCACACAGCCTTCAGTCACCCCTGTTTCTGGCGTTATGACTCCGGAGGTCATGTCAGCCATACAGTCCAGACTTGAGGAAATGGGGAAAACAATGGAAGAGTTGCTAGGGTATTTCGACATACCCAGCCTTGAAGAGGTAGATGATCAGGTTCTGGAGGCGATAGCCAGAACACTGAATCTCGACCTCTATGTCGCTTGATCTCAACCCCGCCATTGCGCGGGGTTTTTTAT
>JALSZZ010000073.1:2392-4439 GCA_027075825.1 Mariprofundaceae bacterium
TGCCTCACTGATCTCGGCACTATCAACATCTGCGGTTTTAGCGGACGCCAACTCCTGCATGGCGGACATGATGCAGATGAAACCAACAGATTCATCTTCTCTGGATGAAAGTCTTTCCTGGGTTCATGCTGCCAGATCAGCCGCACAATGCATGGGATTTCCAGAGATGAATGATCTTCTGGACGAGATGGAGATATCGCTTCAGGTTCAGAAGATTCGTCGAGAGCAAGGACCTCAACATCCCTGCAAAATCGTAACGATGCAGACTGTCACGAGTCACAGCCAGCCGAAATATCCATATGTGGATTGGTTTGACGCAGCAGCCCTACTATGGAACAAACCGAAATACGATCCAAAATCTGGAGACCTCATAGGCTATGAACAGACGCTGCTGATCAGCATGCGCCCGGATTATTCCGAGCAGGGCATGGATAGCATGGTTTATATCGCCGCCGGGGATGAGAAGGGAGTTGCCTATCTGACACCAAGAGGATGGGAAAGCAAGCCTACTCCTTCATCCTGTCGCCCGCCGGAGTCCGTCAAAGCGGAGGAGATTCGTAAGGACAACCAGGCATTGGCAGACAGCATGATGCAAAAACTGGGTGATCTGAATGGTCTTGCCCCTGATCTAAGAAGAAAGCTCTCAGAGTTGCAAGGCTATATGAAGAGCCACAAACCGGAAAAGAGAAAAGAAGAACAGTCCTCCGACCAGCAAAACCTTCGATTGTGCTCGGAAGAAGAGATGGTAAGAGATACGTTGCCATCGCCCTATGCGGATTATCCAAAACCCCGCTCAAACGGCATGCCTTCCATTATTACCGCCTCTATATATGGTGGCTTTTCACCAATCAATGGCCGTCCGTCATGGTGTCGAACTGAAGGTGAAACTCGAATGTACATCGGCTATGGCGTGCTGACACAGCAGGCCAAAAAGGAAATTGAACGATCCTTGACACTTCCTCCAAAAATCATCGCCTCCATGGAAAACATGGTGGAGCGTCTCAACACCCAGGCTGATACGCCGGAAAAACAAGCTTTGTTGAAGCAGATTTCGGAGCAAATTGAGCTCATCAAAATTCGGGCGAACAGGCTTGAGAAAAAATACCGGATGGGCATTCTGCGCAAAACCGCAATCTATCGGGATGGATACGACAAACAGAAGTGCTGGGAGGTGGCCCGTTACTACTGCCCGGCGGAATTAGACGATTTTTGATAGAAAGGAGGTGATTATGATCATTCCCAAAATTGCAAAATATGTGGAAAGCATGCGCAACATTGGCTACCTCACAGGCTTTGTGCGCCATCTCGATAAGATCCCATCAGAAACCTGGCACAAGCGCCAATTGAAAGACTTCCACGGGTTTCTGCTCCAGCAAACTGCCAATCTTGAACAAGCCATCCCTATCTGGATGCCGGATGGCGTGCCTATGCCTGCTGATAAGAGCCCGGTGACTGTGGCGGTTCATGTCTTTGGATACAAAGATGCCACAACGGGAGAGCAGTCTATCAAGGTCAAATCACTGGACATTGCTCGCCCCTCAATTCGCGCAATGCCGCCCTCAATGGTGTGGAAACTGGATTCAAATGCCAAGTTCGCTGACGATGACTTCAACCCATTTGGTAAGGGTGGCGATCTGAAGCCCGAATATGCGGATGCTGTCGATAAGTCGGATAATGACTTCAGTGATGCGGAAAAGGCTATTCAGCAGATGCTGGAGGCAAGCAGAGGACGGCTAGATACTCGCCTGGGGCAGAACGCCAATGTCATTATGGTGGCTGGATTTCTAGACAGTTTCACAAAATTCCTGCCGGATGAGTTCCGCACCCAGTCATTCTGGGACTTGCGCATTCGCCAACACGAAGAGCGCGATCGTGCATTGCCCGTCAGGGTTTACACACGTGACATAAAAGGACTGGGCAGCAAGCTCCGTCGGGGTCTGCCCACTTCAGTCACCGGACAAATTCGGGTCAAGGTAACGCCCAATGATGAAAAGGATGGTATTCCAGAGGGCGTGGTCTATATCCGTACAGATGACATCTACGGTGC
>JALSZZ010000074.1 GCA_027075825.1 Mariprofundaceae bacterium
GAGTTCCTGGAAGGCAAGAAGTTGCCTGCCGTCGCCATGTTAGAGGAGCGCGCAGCGCAGTGAGTCGCATTCGCAGAACCAAAATCGTCGCCACTCTCGGGCCTGCTTCTGAGCAGCCCGAGGTGCTCGACCAGTTAATTGCCGCAGGTGTCAACGTCGTGCGGCTGAATTTTTCGCATGGCACCCCGGAGGAGCACCGCACCCGGGCTGAAAATGTCCGTCGTCTGGCTGCCAGACACGGCGTTTCTGTCGGTATTCTGGCTGATATGCAGGGACCGAAGATTCGTGTTGGCAAGTTCAAAAACGGCTCAACCCGGCTGGAACCGGGGCAATCTTTCATTATTGATGCGGCGCTGCCGCTGGATGCGGGTGATGACGAGCGCGTTGGTATTACCTACAAGGAACTGGTCGGTGACGTTGCGCCAGGTGCCCGCCTGCTGCTGAACGATGGCCTGATTGTCATGGATGTGGACAAGGTCGAAGGCCAGGAAATTCATTGCACTGTGGTGATCGGTGGCGTGTTGTCCAACAACAAAGGCATTAACCGTGCCGGTGGCGGACTTTCTGCGGCGGCTTTGACGGATAAGGACAAGGAAGACATCAGGACGGCCTGTGCGATTGGCGTGGATTATATTGCCATATCATTCCCACGCGATGGCAAGGATATGACTTATGCCCGCTCGCTGGTTGAAGCCGAAGGCTCCTCTGCCGGCCTGGTAGCCAAAGTGGAGCGCGCTGAAGCCGTGCAGGATGATAATCTCAAGGCTATCATGGAAGCATCCGATGCGGTGATGGTGGCGCGTGGTGACCTGGGTGTGGAAATCGGTGATGCCGCTGTACCGCCCGTGCAAAAGAAAATGCTGCGTATGGCGCCGAAGTACAACTGTCCGGTGATTGTGGCCACGCAAATGATGGAATCCATGTGTGAAAACCCGATTCCCACACGTGCTGAAGTGAATGATGTGGCTAATGCGGTGCTTGATGGCGCCGATGCCGTCATGCTTTCAGGTGAATCGGCAGCGGGCAAATACCCGGTGGAGGCCGTTCAGGCCATGCACCGGACCTGTATCGAAACCGAGCGCCTTGGTGTGTTGCCTTCGACGCAAACCCGCGATCCGCGTTTTCCGCCGCATTCCGTTGATGAATGCATTGCCCGTCAGGCCATGCAGACGGCGGAAGCGATGGATATCCGGGCCATTATGGCGTTTACGCATAGTGGTAACACGGTATTGTATATGTCGCGGCACTTGAGTGAAACGCCGATTTATGCCATGACCCCAAGTACGGCAACACTGGGGCGGGTCAGCCTGTTTCGCAATGTCGTGCCACTGATCATGAAAGATGATTATGGCCCTGACGAAGCGCAGCGGGCAACAACAGATGTGTGCCAGAAGGTGGTCGATGCCGGTCTGGGCACAGAAGATGATTTGATTGTCATGACCTTTGGTACGCCGATGGGTATTTCCGGTGCGACCAATGCCATGAAGATTGTTCGCGTGGGCGATCACGCCGAACAAACCATAGAATAACACAAAAGGAGTCACCAATGGCACTGATTTCAATGCGTCAATTGCTGGATCATGCGGCTGAAAACAGCTATGGCATGCCAGCATTCAACGTGAACAACATGGAACAGGTTCACGCAATTATGGAGGCCGCCAACGAGGTGGATTCTCCGGTTATCATGCAGGGCTCGGCTGGTGCCCGCAAATACGCAGGCGAACCTTTCTTGCGCCATCTGATTGAAGCGGCAATTGAGCAGTATCCGCATATTCCTGTGGTCATGCATCAGGATCACGGCTCTTCACCTGCCGTTTGCCTGCGCTCCATTCAGTCCGGCTTTTCATCTGTGATGATGGATGGCTCGCTGATGGAAGATGCCAAAACCCCTTCTTCCTATGAGTACAATGTGGAAGTAACCCGCAAGGTATGCGAAATGGCGCATGCTGGCGGCGTATCTGTGGAAGGTGAACTGGGTTGTCTGGGTTCACTGGAAACCGGTGAAGCGGGTGAGGAAGACGGCGTTGGCGCGGTCGGCAAGCTCTCTCATGAGCAGATGCTGACTGACCCTGATGAAGCAGCCGACTTCGTTGAGCAAACCAATGTGGATGCGCTGGCCATCGCCATTGGTACCAGTCATGGTGCCTACAAGTTTACCAAGCCACCAACGGGCGCTGTGCTGCGTATCGACCGCATCAGGGAAATTCACGCCAAGCTGCCAAATACTCATCTGGTGATGCATGGTTCTTCTTCCGTGCCGCAGGAGTGGCTGGAAATTATCAACCAGTACGGCGGTGATATGGGTGAAACCTATGGCGTACCCGTGGAAGAAATCGTTGAAGGCATCAAGTCCGGCGTTCGCAAGGTGAATATTGATACCGATCTGCGCATGGCTTCCACCGGTGCGGTTCGCCGTCATCTGGCAGAGAATCCTTCCAACTTTGACCCACGCAAGTTTTATGCGGCAGCCAAAGAAGGCATGAAGGAGATTTGCAAGGCGCGCTTTGAAGCTTTCGGCTCTGCTGGTCAGGCATCGAAGATTACTGCCAAATCACTGGAGAGCATGATTAGCTTTTATAGCTGATCTTCTGGCCTGAGAATAACTGAGGGATCCCCCTGCGTGCGCGAGCATCAGGGGGATTTTTGTTGGGGCTGATCACCTGTAATATCTTGTCGTCAAGGAGTCTGAATATGGAGTGGAGTCTGAATCACATGATACAATGGCCGCTGCTGGGCATTCCGCTGGGGCGCTGGTTGCTGGCGATGTTGTGTTTGTTTGGTTTGCTGGTGCTGCGTCGCTATCTGAATGATGTGTTGCATGCCTGGATCAGCAGACTGGCGGAAAAAACCCGTACACGTGTCGATGATATTCTGCTGGAGGCGGCTGAAAAGCCTGCCAGTTGGTTCATTCTGATTATTGGCATCTTGCTGACCATGCATGTGCTCCAACCACCGGAAATGTTGTTGCCTGCGCTCAATGCGGCTGACACATTTGCACGCATTGCTGCGATCATCACCGGCATATGGTTCCTCTGGCGCATGGTGAATGGCCTGGGGGCGCATTTTTCAGAGAGGGCGAAAAGCACCGACTCCCCTCTGGATGACCAGCTTATTCCCTTTGTGGTCAAAACACTCAAGATCTTTCTGGTGATCACCGCTGTGCTGGTGGTGGCGCAGAATATGGGCTATTCCATTTCCGGCCTGCTGGCTTCGCTGGGTATTGGTGGTATTGCTGTGGCCATGGCGGCCAAAGATACGGTTGCCAACGTTTTTGGCTCTGTGATGATTCTGATTGATCGTCCGTTCACGGTGGGCGACTGGATCAAAACGGATGAATTTGAGGGGGTTGTGGAAGATGTCGGCTTTCGTTCGACGCGCATCCGTACCTTTGCCAAAACACTGGTCAATGTGCCGAACTCCCGCCTGGCCAATATGGTGATTGACAATATTGATGCCATGCCCAAACGACGCATCAAGATGCGCATCGGTGTCAGCTATGCGACGACAACGGATCAGATGCAGGCAGCGATTGACGGCATTGAAGCGATTCTTCGCCGACATCCCGGTGTCGATCAGGAATATTCACTGGTTAAATTCGATGAATTTGAGGATTCTGCCCTGTCCATTTTTCTCTATTACTTCTCCGCCAGTACGGTATGGGAAGAATACCTGCAAGTGCGTCAGGAAGTGAATATGCAAATCATGCAGTTGCTGGAATCACTGGGGCTTGAGTTTGCCTTTCCTTCACGCTCTTTGTATATCGAATCCATGCCCGGCACCCTGAGCCATGGATGAGGTCAGCGCCTGGACAGATGGCGCCTGCTCCGGCAATCCCGGCCCCGGTGGCTGGGGTGTTGTGCTGCGCTGTGGCAGTCATGAAAAAGAGTTGTATGGCGGCGAGGCAACGACAACCAACCAGCGCATGGAGCTTCAGGCGGCGATTGAGGCCCTGAAAACTTTAAAACGCCCCTGTCGTATCACCATTTATTCCGACTCGCGCTATGTGATTCAGGGCATCACCGAGTGGATCCACAACTGGAAGCGGAATAACTGGAAGACTGCATCCAAAAAGCCGGTTTCCAATGCGGAACTCTGGCGGCAACTGGATGCAGCCTGTCAGCCGCATCAGGTAAGCTGGCAGTGGGTGAAAGGCCATGCCGGTGATGAAGGCAATGAACGCGCTGACGCGCTGGCGCGTCGGGGGGTGCCGCGCTGATACCAGGCGCTTACACTGCCACTTGCTGATGAAAGCAGTGGCTGGCCAGCGGTGTATGCTGCCGAAAGTGTGATTCAATGATTTGATCAATCACTGCCTCATTAAGGCCTGCGTACCATATGCCCTGTGGATAAACCACCATGATCGGTCCCTGGGAACAAATGCCCAGA
>JALSZZ010000075.1 GCA_027075825.1 Mariprofundaceae bacterium
CACGGGTGGTGACCGGGCGGGCGCATATTGGAATGATGAGTCGGGAATTAACAGCACGGGAACAGCAGGATCTTGGCGATATTCGCCATGTTGCTGTGGCTGTTGATGCAGTTGTAGGTGTAGTCTCGCAGGAAATCTATGATGCAGGTGTCCGGAGTATCAGCAGGGAGGCGTTGGCAGGGATCTATCGCGGTCAGATTGATAACTGGCAGCGACTGGGTGGACCAGATCGCCAGATTATTTCAGTTGATGAGAACCTCTACCATGGAACCCGAAAGATTTTTTCTGCCTATATAGGAATGAATAGCACGATGGAGTCCTCGGCGACAGTTGTTCTGGACTCTATGGATGACATCGTTCGCCTGATCAGAAGCAGTGATCAGGCTATCGGATATGTGGGCTATGGTTATCTCGGCCAGGGTGTGAAGGCGTTGTCTCTTGATATTGAAGGAAGGAAGGTAGCCGCCACCCCGGCGAATATAGCCGGCGGTGCCTATCCTTTGTCCCGAAAGCTTTATCTTCTTGTGTCCGGCAAGGCACCGCCCTGGGTGCAGGATTTTCTGCAGTTTATTCTTTCGCCAGAAGGCCAGCAAATAGCCAGAGAGGCAGGTTTTTTGTCTATTAAATAGTTCTTGTCCGGCAGCCCGGGCAGAGCTTCGGATTTTGTTTTGGCGTGTCTTTTGCTTGATACCCTGGCATGAACAGCGATATGATCGTAAATCTGTCCACGCAGGCTATCCATTTGATGTTATGGCTTTCCATGCCTACCCTGCTGGCGGCACTGGTCATAGGTGTGCTTATTGCATTGATACAGGCTGTGACGCAGATACAGGAAATGACATTGACCTTTGTGCCTAAAATCTTTGGTGTCTTCATTGTCGCTGCACTTACTTTGCCATGGATGATGGAGCGACTTATCAGCTTTACGATTCAGATGTTCAATATGATTCCCATGCTGGTGAGTTAATATGTGGTTTCCCATGCCGGATGTGCAGGAAATTACTGTTGCTTTGCTGACGCTGTTACGGGTTGGGGTGCTGGTCATCTTTATGCCGGTTACAGGCCATCCGTTTGTACCGCCACCGGTGAAAGTCGGCATTGTCACTTTTTTGACGATATTGTTTGTCCCGCAGGCTGTCGAGCATATGCCTGCCATGGTCCTTTCACCTGTCATGCTTGCGTTAATGGCCTTGCAGGAAGTGCTGCTGGCCGGGCTGCTGGCCATGACGGCGAAGCTGATTTTTACGGCTGTCCAGTTTGCCGGCCAGTTGCTCAGTTTTCAGATGGGGCTGGCCATGTCCAGTGTATTTGACCCTTCCACAACTTCACAAATGCCCATTATTGGCCAGCTGGCGGTAACGATTGCCTTGCTGCTGTGGATGATATCCGGTGCGGAATTAATGATGATCAAGGGGTTCGCTGATTCATTTGCACAGTTTCCGGTTGGCACAGCGTGGAATGTTGAGGCCTGGCAGGGGTTGTCGGCACTGGTTTCCAGAATGTTCGTTATTGCACTTAAAATTATGGCGCCGGTATTGTTGCTGATGTTGATGGTTTATGTCGCGCTTGGCCTGGTGTCCCGGGCGGTGCCACAAATTCAGGTGTTTTTTGTCAGCTATCCGCTGACCATTGGTCTGGGGCTGTTTTTGTTTTCTGTTTCGCTTCCGGCTATGGCGATTCTTCTGAATGATGTTTTTTCAACGCTGGACCAGCACATTGACGGGATGCTCGAGCTGTTAAGGGGAAGGCATGGCTGAAGAGCAGGATAAGAGCCAGCAAACCGAAGAGCCCACCCAAAAAAAGATTGAGGATGCCCGAAAAAAAGGGCAAATTGTAAAAAGCAGGGAACCTGCAACGGCGATTTCTTTTTTGCTTTTTGGGTTGCTTTCTGTTGCTGGTGTCGGCAGCTATGCCATGACGCGACTGGATGCAGTCATGTATACCTATCTTGGCGGTCAATGGCATGATGCATTTTCCGTTGATGCCATGCAGCGGATACTTGTCGATATCGTTATCGAAGTGGCTTTGATCCTGTTGCCGTTTTTCGTTCCGATTATTCTTCTCAGCCTGCTTGTGTCGTTTGCTGTAGGGCAGCCGGTACTGACGTTCGATCCGCTCAAGCCAAAAATGGAACGCATAAGCCTGATCAAGGGGATTAAACGGGTTTTTTCGCTGCGTTCACTTGTTGAGTTGCTCAAATCTGTGTTGAAACTGGTGATTATTGCAGTTGTTTGCTGGGTAACCGTCTCATTTTATGAGGTGGAGGCGCTGAATGCCACATTCATGGATCCGCAGACGATAGCAGGGTTGGCGGTGGATAGCTCTGTCTGGTTAATGCTTGCCTGTGGCGCACTGTTTTTTTTCATTGCCCTGGCGGATGTACTTTATCAACGATGGGAGCATCTCAAGGGCTTGCGCATGTCCATTAAGGAAGTGCGTGATGAAATGAAGGAAAGCGAGGGTGACCCGCATCAGAAGGGACGAATCAGGCAGATTCAAATGGAACAGTCGCGCCGGCGTATGATGAGCGATGTGCCGACTGCCGATGTTGTGATTACCAATCCAACGCATATTGCTGTTGCACTGAAGTATGAACATGGGACGAGCTCTGCGCCTGTGGTAGTCGCCAAGGGACAGGGGAAAATTGCGGAAAAGATACGCCAGATCGCGAGAGAAAGTCGGGTGCCAATTCGGGAGAACAAGATTTTGGCCCGATCCTTGTTTAAGTCTGTCAAGGTGGGCGGTGAGATTCCGGAACACCTCTACGAAGCAGTGGCCATTATTTTGGCTGAGATATTCAGTTTGCGGGGAACGGTGTAAACGGCATGAGAAGTATTCAGCTGGTAAATCCTGGAATGTTCCAGCATGTCACACGGCATACCGACATTTTTTTGGCGGCTGGCGTTCTGTGCATCCTGTTCATCATGCTGTTACCTATGCCTCCAATGGTTATGGATATGCTGCTGGTGCTTAATATTACCTTCGGCATTCTGATTCTCTTGATGTCGCTCTATGTGCTCAAGCCAATGGATTTTTCTTCATTCCCGTCTATTTTGTTGCTTTCGACATTATTTCGATTGGGGCTGAATGTTGCGACAACGCGTCTGATCCTGTTACACGGAGCGGAAGGGCAATCTGCTGCAGGTCACGTTATCGAAGGTTTCGGCCAGTTTGTGGTTGGCGGCAATACGGTGGTCGGGCTGGTGATATTCCTGATTCTGGTGCTGATTAATTTTATTGTGATAACCAAGGGATCAACGCGTATTGCTGAGGTTGCTGCCCGCTTTACGCTGGATTCGATGCCAGGCAAACAAATGGCGATTGATGCCGATCTGAATGCTGGCCTGATCGACGAGACAACAGCTCGGCAACGACGTGATGATATTGCACGCGAGGCTGACTTTTACGGGGCTATGGACGGATCGGCCAAGTTCGTGCGAGGTGATGCGGTTGCCGGACTGATTATTACGGCAATTAACCTTTTTGGTGGCTTGATTATTGGCACTGCGCAGATGGGTATGCCTTTCTCGGATGCGGTGACGACTTTCAGTATCCTGACGATTGGTGATGGTTTGGTTGCGCAGATCCCGGCGCTGGTGATATCGACGGCTGCAGGCATTGTCATTACGCGTGCCGGAGGAACAGAGGCTTTGCCATCATCGCTGGCTTTTCAGTTCGGGCAGAACCCCCGCTTGTATATGGTGGCGACAGGGGCCTTGCTCATTATGGCCCTGATTCCCGGGTTGCCGTTTGTGCCTTTTATATTGATGGCCATTGGCATGGGGCTGGCTGCCTGGTACTTGTCCGGTGAACAACAGGAAGAAGACATCGCCGTGGAAGAAGGTGCGACAGAGGAGGCTCAGGAGCAGCCGATAAATGTCGGTGACTGGATGTCTGTCGACCCGATACGTTTGGAAGTCGGGTATGGTTTGATTGATCTTGTGGAATCAGGTGTGGATGGTGGTTTGTTGCAGCGTGTGCAGGCCATTCGCAGGCAGATTGCCCGGGAAGTTGGTTTTGTTCTTCCTCCTTTGCATATCAAGGATAATCTTCGTCTTAATGTGAATGAATATCGTTTGCTGATTCGTGGGGCGGAAGTGGCGCGTTCATCTGCCCGGCCCAATCTCCATCTGGCTATCGAAAGTTCTTCGGTACATATGCCTGTTGAGGGTGAAACGACTATGGAGCCAGCCTTTGGACTTCCTGCAGTGTGGATCTCAGGAGAGAAAAAAGTGCTGGCGGAGCAGTATGGTTATACCGTGGTTGATCCATCAACGATGATTGTGACGCATTTGTCCGAGGTGTTGCGGCAGCATGCACATGAAATTATCGACAGGTCCCATATTCAGGAATTGCTGGATCAGCTTTCAGAGCAATATCCGAAGGTCGTGGAAACGATTGTGCCGAATGTTGTGTCCCCTGCCTTGTTTGAGAAAGTTCTGCAGCATTTGCTGCGCGAGTGGGTCCCAATTCGGGACTTGTTGCTGATCCTTGAAACAATTGCCGACCTGGTGGAGCAGAATGCGACGGTGGAAGTGATTGTTGAAAAGGTTCGTCAACGCATTGGCCGGAGCATTGTCCAGCCATACCTGAATGAACAGCGAGAGCTTGAGGTGTTTACTCTGGAACCATCGCTGGAAAATATGATGGTCGAAAATAAAACGCAGAATCCTGACATCCAGATGCCTCTGAGCACAGAATACTGGCAGCGTTTTTTGGATCAGTTTTCCAAGGTGGTTTCCGCGCATTCGGTTGAGGTTCCGGTGCTGCTGACCGTTCCCTTGTTGCGAGGGTTTCTGGCACGGGAGTTGCGGCGTTACCTGAGTCGGGTTGCTGTTTTATCCATTGATGAGATTCCATCAAATATCAATATCCGCGCAGTCGGATCAATCGGGACAAGCGATGCAGGTTAAAGTCTTTATTAACGAATCACTGGCAGGTGCATTGGCTCAGGCACGAGATGAGCTTGGGCCTGATGCCCTGATCATTAGTCGAGATCGGGTATGCAATGAGCAGGGAGAAAAAGTATGGCATATTCATGCTGCGGTGGAGCTTCCTGCAAAGCAAAGCGGCGAAGCATCTGTGCATCCGGCAGGTATCAATCAGGCACTGGTGAGGCTGGAACATTTGGTGACTTCGATTGAATCCCAGCAGCATGCCGGATTGCGCGATCAACTGACAACCGCCCAGCAGCGCCATGCATTTGACAGTCTGCTGCGCGGCGGGGTGCATCCCAGTTTTGCGATTGAGACAGCCCAGTTGATGTGCAGCAATCAGCTGGATCAGGCACCATTTTTACAGTGGGCAAACAGGCTGGAGGCTACGCAAAGTTGCCAGACGGTCGCTTTTGTCGGGACGACAGGCGCAGGTAAAACAACACTGTTGTGCAAACTGGCAAGCTGGTTTAAGCGCCGTCATAACAGCCGTATGGCATTTATAACAACAGATCACGACAGGATTGGCGGGCAGGCAGTGCTCAGGCAGGTCGCCGATATTCTGGACGCAGAGTTTCATGAAGTTCGGGAGCTTTCCGAAACAGAGCAATTTGTGGCAGCCAGACGGGAGAATCTGGACTATATTTTTGTAGATACGAAGGGCTTTGGAGCGGAAGAGGCGACGACGTCTTTTCTTGAGAAGGTGCTGAATATTTTATGCTGTGATCGCTGTATGCTTGTTATGCCTGTGACTATTGATGAGATTGATGCTGGCTGTGTCTATGAAAGACTCAGGCATTTGCCTTTGTCCGAACTGGCGGTGACCAAGCTGGATGAGGGTGTTCGTCCGGCCAAGGCCATTAATTTTGCGGCGAATTTTAATCTTCCTTTTTCCTACTGTAGTTCCGGTGCCAGTGTCAGCGAGGGACTTGGCTGGCTGTCGCCCGATGCTTTATCTTCAATGTTAACTAAATCTTGGAATGAGTCGATGGTCAGGAGTCTAATTTATGCGTGATCAGCAACAGACAAAGGATCGCGGGCCACGCGTGATCAGCATCAGCAGTGGCAAAGGCGGCGTGGGAAAAACTTTTTTTTCTGTTCACCTGGCAGCGCGAGCTGCAAACAGGGGGCTGAAGACGCTGGTGCTGGATTCGGATTTTGGACTGGCCAATGTCGACGTAATGCTGGGCCTGGTGGCAACGGGCTCTATCTATGATGTGTTGCATGGTACCAGAAGTATTGATGAGGTGATTGTTGCGACGCGCTACGGCTTTGATGTGATTCCCGGTGGCAGCAGCCTGTCAGAGCTGGCGCATCTTAGTGCTGCCCAGCAGTTGCTGATTCTGGAGAACCTGAACAAACTGATTGCGGATTATGATGTGGTGATTCTGGACAATGCCGCGGGCATTGGGGATAATGTACTGTATTTTTCCTCGTTGACCGAGGAGCCGGTAATTGTGATGACGCCGGAGCCTACATCATTAACGGATGCCTATGCCCTGATCAAGGTTTTGCATCAACAGCGACATGTCAAACGTTTCGGGGTTGTTGTGAACAAGGCGCCTGCATCTGGAGCCCTGCTGGCATTTAAACGTATTCGTAGCGTAGTGGACAATTATTTGCAGGCTTATTGCAGTTTTCTTGGCTCTGTTGATTACCGCCAGGATATTCCCCAGTTGATCCAGAAACAGGCGCTTCTCAGCGAATTCGTGTCTGCTTCCGGGGATGCGGATGTTTTTGACAAGGTGCTGGATCAGTATGAGGGGGCCGGAACGCGCGAGTTGCTTCCTTACTGGAGGCGAGAGTTATTGTGCATGGATGAATCGTCATGAATTCACGTTACTGGACGAACTATGGTATTGCCACCGGAAGCTTGCTGGGTGTTCTGGCCAGTTTGCTGGGTGATGTGCCGTGGAGCACGATGTTTGGAAATATCGTGGTTTTTGTGCTTTACGGAGCGGCTTCCGGCTGGCTGGGGTGCCGGCTTTATGGTATGATGTCCAGTGAACGATCGCTGCATCGGATTGAAGAGCATGACCAAGTTTTATGAAACATCGGATGTTTTTGAATATACGCCGGAAAGTCTGCTGGAGGAATACTTCAGTGTGGTGCGGTATCATGTAGACAGGCTGGCGGCACGGATTCCCAGAAGTGTGGAAACAGGCGATCTGGTGAATGCCGGGGTTGTGGGATTACTGGAAGGTGCCGCACGCTTTGATCCCAACAGGGATATCGATTTCAAGACGTTTATTTCCTATCGGGTTAATGGTGCAATCATTGATTTTTTGCGTTCTAATGACTGGTTGCCCCGTTCCCTGCGCGGGTCTGCCTCCGAGTTCCAGAAAGTTATGCTGTTGCTTGAGGGACGTTTGGGTCGGCCTGCTCAGGAAGAAGAAATCGCGGCTGAATTGGGACTAACTCTTGAAGAGTATCGAAAACGTTTGCAACAGGTACAGCAAATGAGTCTCGTATACTTTGATGACTTGCCATCATTTTCCGAAGAAGAGGCAGATTCGGTGCTGGATATGGTTGCATGCGACAGCTCCCAGGAACCTGAGCATCAAACAGGGCTGATTGAATTCGTGGAACTGCTTGCAGAGGCCGTGACACGCTTGCCCGCGAAAGAGAAAATCATTTTGACATTATACTACTATGAAGAATTTACCATGAAAGAAGTGGCCCTGATTATGAACCTGACAGAGTCGCGGGTTTCCCAGATTCACAGTCAACTCGTACTGCGTTTGCGGGCATTGATGCATTTGGATGATGACTAGGACACAACGATGGCGGATATAGTTTTCGGGAACTCAATCGAAACGGCATTCTGGATATTGCTGTTCGTCAATATTGTGTTTGTTATTATTTTCGTGCTTTTCTGGCGTTATATCCGGCACTTGCAGGATGGTGTTGATGTTGTCGAGGCGGCACTGGAAGACGCCAGTAAACAGCTGGCGCATGCTGGTGAACAATTGCAGACAGTGGCGAAAAGTATTTATGCCACCTATATGGCTCAGGAGAGAAGTGTTGAAAAGTCTGTGCAGGACGGAGAAAAGGCGGATGCAGATTCTTCGGTTCCCTCCCGTGAGGAAATCCTTCGCCTGCTTGAGCGAGGGTATGACTTCAGACAAGTTGCTGACCGGCTGGGCATCTCAGTTGATCATGTGCGACTGGTTAGCCGTATTCATGGTGAAGCCCCGGAGGGACGAAAGTGAATTCCACCGGCATTTCCCCGCTGGCCGGTATATCGATGCTGCAGGGATTGACAACGCAGGGCGGCAAACATGTCTTTCCCTGGCCCAAGGGAAGCATCCTTGATGCTGTTGTTAAGCAGCCTGCCGGTTCACGGGATTTTTTACTGCTACAGATTGGCCGGGAGCAAATACGAGTCAAACGTCCCGATATTCCCATCAGGCCAGGCAAAGTGCTGTTGGAGGTCGTGAAGAACAGGGGCATGGTGGAGTTGAGGGTGGTTTCTCCCGAGCGAATGGAACGCTATGTGCAGGACATGGTTGCGCGTGTGCTGGGAGATAAGCAAATACGTTATGAGGGAATGGGCAGGCATCTTGATGCGAAAATCACTGAGTTTGATAATAACCTGTCCATTCAGGTCTATCGGGATAGCTCGCAGGATGTGCCGTATTACGGTCTTGTTGACAGGCGCAGTGGGCAATCCCGAGGGACCCTGTTTGTTGAATCCCGAGAGCCATTGCGTTTGTATTTCAGGGTTTCATTTGAACGGATGCATACCTTGTTTATCGCTTTTACCAAGCATGCGGATCAGTGGATGGTAGAATTATTTGAGCCTTCCGGAAAGTTTGTTGCTGAGCTTAAGCATATGCTGGAGGAGTGGAGTCGTTCGCGAAATACTATTTTTCATGTGTATGGTTTCTTGCCCCCCTGGGCCAAGCTCCAGGCCAGAACAGCCTGATGCAGTTGTTTGTGAAAAGGAACGGTCGGGTTTTTCTGTGGATCGGGAATGTTCTATCGCGGCAGTTTTCGCTTTCCTGCAAACCTATAATTGCGTTTGGCTGTGCTCTCATGGAAGGTGGGGGGCGATTCTAGCATGTCTGAAGGAACGCCTTTGACGAAGGATGTTATTCAATATCTGAAAAACTGTGATCAGTCGGTTTATCATACGGCGTTGGTTGAACAGGCCATTCTGACAGTCTTTTCCCAGGACTCTGATTTGCGTGGTGGTGGCGAATTGCTGTGTGATTTGTTGCGCAGGCTGGAGGAGATCGACAAACACGTCGAGGAATGACTGCTGCCGGATATTTTTTCCTTTGGCGGCAAAAAATGCCATATTGTTGACAATCATTTTAGCGCCCGTCGTCAGTAATGTATCGGAAAAAGTAATTATAAAACAGTGTATTAGGTTGTTTTCTTTGGCTGTGGCTGTTTTTTTTCGGCAAGTTGGTATGAAGTATGCGTAAGCACTTAAGGAGAGGTGACTATGCAACGAGGTTTTTTTATTGCCGGAGTAGCCACTGCGGCAGCTGAAAGAAAGCTGAGCAGCTTAAATCATAATCTGGCAAACATTAACACAGCCGGTTATCGGGCGGACAGAGTTTCTTTCTCAACCTACCTGGCTCAACAGACGGTTGCAGACCCGCACAAGGATTTGCCGGCAGCGTTTGTGCAGCAAGGAGGTCAATATATTGACACTCATGCCGGGAACTACATTCGTAGCGGTAACCCACTGGATATGGCGATTTATGGTGATGGATACTTCCAGGTTCGCCTGCCGGATGGGGAAGATGCATACACCAGGGCTGGCAGTTTCCAGTTGAACGGTGATAACCAGTTGGTCACAAGTTCGGGGTTGCTGGTGCTAAGCGATGCAGGGGGGGCGATCACAATCCCGCCAGGTAGTGTGACAGTTTCAGATGAGGGGGTGATTGCTGTTGATGGCAATCAGGTTGGAAAACTTTCGCTAAAGAGAGTGCTTGATCCGCAGTTGCTGCAAAAAGGCGCCGGGTCAATTCTGCTGACAGATGCAGCCAATACAGCGGACGCTGGAGCAGATGTCAGGATATCTCAGGGAGAGGTGGAGGGTTCCAATGTTGACCCGATTATGTCAATGGCTGAGGTCATCGACACCATGCGAAGCTATCAGATTATGATGAAGATGGTGGCGCAATATCGGAATGTTGAGCAGCAATTAAGTGAAAAAGTCGGAACCGTTAGAGGATAAAATAGGAGAGAATTGAAATGATCAGATCTTTGTGGATTGCAGCAACAGGTATGTCAGCACAGAATCTTAATGTCGATGTTATCGCCAATAATCTGGCGAACGTAAATTCGTCAGGTTTTAAACGGGGGCGGGCCAACTTTGAAGACTTGATGTATCAGAAGATTCGTACACCCGGGGCGGAGGCCAGTGCTTCCGGCAATCAGATCCCCGTAGGGATTCAGCTTGGCCTTGGCGTCAAGGCAGCAGGTGTACAGAGTATTTTTTCAGAAGGCGGTTTTCAGGCAACCAATAATCCACTGGACCTGGCTATTGAGGGGCGTGGATTCTTTCAGGTTCAGCTGCCCAATGGGGAACTTGCCTATACGCGTAACGGCAGCTTCAGTGTTGACAGTACGGGGCAATTGGTGACTCACGATGGTTATGCTGTTGAGCCGGCTATTTCGATTCCGAATGATGCACTAAATATATCAATCAGCCAGGATGGTACGATTTCTGTTGAGCAGCCTGGTAATGTTTCCACCGTTGTCGGGCAGCTGCAATTGGCTGATTTTTCCAACCCTGCAGGGTTGTCTCACTTGGGAAGTTCACTGTTTCAGAGTACCAATGCCTCAGGTGAGCCGATAACCGGGGCACCGGGCAGCAATGGCATTGGTGGTATCGCCCAGGGATCGCTTGAGATGTCCAATGTTAATGTGGTTGAGGAAATGGTTAACCTGATTGCCGGCCAGCGGGCATATGAAATGAATTCGAAAGCTTTAAAGGCAGCAGACGAAATGCTTCAGGCTGCCGGGAATGTTCTGAGGTAAGCGATGCGACGGGTATTGATCGTATTTGTGCTCTTTATATCGAGCTGGAACGTACCGGACATTGTCGCATCGGAATTCAGGGACGGACTGGTGTCGTTTTTGCAGAAATATTCGTCGGCGCATGGTGTTGATGTTGAGCTTCTTGATGTGGATACGCGGAGTAATCCAAAAGGAATGGTTCACTGGAGGATGCCAAAGTTTAATGGATATCCAGAACGCTTGTCTGTGATTGCCGAACAGCGTGTTGATGGCCATATAAGGCGCTGGTATGTGCCCGTCAGATTGCGTTGGAGATCGACCGTTGTGGTGAGTCGGAAGGCCATCAAAAGAGGACATGTCCTGACGGCAGATGATCTGACAATACAAAAGACAGATGTGACAAATCGCACCGGTTTGGTCCGCTCCGTCAATGATGTTGTTGCCGCCAGGCTGGTGCGTTCAGTCGAGGCAGGTGCTCCGCTTTCTGTTCATATGGTGGCACAGCCACCTTTGGTGCATCGCGGTGACTGGGTGACGGTTGTTGCCCAGTCCGGCAACCTGAAAGTTACCTCCAGGGGCAAGGCAATGAAGGATGCCAGAAAAGGAGAACTCCTTACTGTGCGTTCGTATGACAAGAAACGTTATATTCAGGCCAGGGTGCTAAGTTCATCTTTGGTCTCGGTATCTTTGGGAGGGTAGGTAACAATGTCATCATATCATCATGGCAAACTTTTACTTTCTGCTGTCGCGGTGTTGCTTTTTTCTGCTTCCTGTATGCCGACCGAGCGCTCAGTCACGCAGGACAGGCATGCCGCGGAAATTGAACACGCACTTTCCGTGCCACGTGCAGGGGCAAATAATATCAGTAGCTGGGGGTCTCGGTCTGTCGCACTGTTTTCGGATGCCAAGGCCATGCAGGTGGGAGACCTGATCACAGTGCTGGTTGTTGAGTCGGCATCAGCATCAAGAAATCTCAGTATGAAAAAAGATAAAAGCTCGAGCCGGAAGATGCAAATGTCTCATGTGATGGGACTGGAAAATCTGATGGGCCCGAAGGCCGTTATTCAGGCTCTGGCAATGTCCAAGAAATATAATAAATATATTAACTTCGACCCGGCTAACGCATGGGATACATCCAACGCACAGAAGTTTAATGGAACGGGAAGCACGGCCAATTCGGACAGTCTGAAGGCCAGTGTGACTGCCGTGGTGACCAAACGTTACCCAAATGGTAATATGGAGATTATTGGCAGGCGAGAAGTGACCATCAACCAGCAGCCTCAGGAGCTGACGTTTTCAGGGGTGATTCGTCCACAGGATATAGGCCCGGATAACAGTATCCTTTCATCCAAGGTTGCCCAGGTGAGAATCAGGTATGGCGGAGGCGGAGAGCTGGCCAGTGTGGCTCATGAAGGATGGGCAAATCGGTTTCTGGATTTCGTATGGCCATTCTAAGAATCATCATACTCGCTTCTCTGTTGCTTTGCTGGGAAACAGCAGGAGCAGAGCGCATCAAGGATCTTGTTGATGTGGATGGATTGGGATCCATGCCTTTGGTGGGATATGGGATCGTTGTTGGCCTGGATGGCAGTGGTGATACATCGAACTCATCGCCATTTACTATCAACAGCATTGCTTCCATGCTGACAAAGCTGGGCGTGAATATCAGCAAGGATATATCCTCCATGAAACCGAAGAATGCTGCCGCTGTCATGGTGACGGCCGAACTGCCTGGTATTATTCGTCCAGGCCAGCGGCTGGATATTATTGTTTCCAGTCTTGGCGATGCCAAAAGCCTCAGGGGAGGCACGCTTTTGGTCACGCCATTGCAGGGCGGAGATGGTCAGATTTATGCAGTGGCACAGGGAAGTCTTTCCGTGGGCGGCTTTTCGGTGGGCGGACGCGCTTCCAGTGTTACCAAGAATCATCCGACTGTTGGTAGAATTGCAAACGGTGCCATTGTTGAGAAAAGTATGGCAAAAAGACTGGATGAACATCAGGACAGCATTCTCCTGGCCTTAAGAAATCCGGACTTTTCAACATCCAAACGCATTGAGGAGGCGCTGAACAGGTATTTTGGCGAGCCACTTGCCGAAGTTGAAGATGCGGGTACGGTCCGGGTATGGAACCCGGAAGGTCATGTTACAGATCTGATGGCGACAATCGAGTCTATTCAGGTGGAGCCTGACCACAGGGCCGTTGTTGTTGTTGATGAGAAAACAGGAACGATTGTAATGGGGCAGGATGTGAAAATCGATACGGTGGCCGTTGCGCATGGCAATATCAGCGTTAATGTAACGGAAAAACCGGAAGTCTCACAGCCCAATGGCGGTTTCTTTGGCGAGAATCAGGGCGAAACCAAAGTCGTTCAGAGAACTTCCGTCGATGTTCAGGAAGATGAAGCCAAACTGGTAATGCTCCCCAAACAGGTTTCATTAAGCAGTCTGGTCGCTGCGCTTAATGCTGTGGGGGCAACGCCGAATGACTTGATTGCCGTCTTACATGCAATCAAGGCCGCCGGGGCCTTGCATGCGGAGTTGAAGGTATTATGAAGATATCGCTGATTTCTCCTCATGCTATGCCTGCTACGAACCCGTCGCAGCATCGCGATCCGGAGCTATGGCAGGCAGCCAGACAATTTGAGACGTTATTATGGCACCAGATGGTTACGGCAATGCGTAAGACTGTGCCGGAGTCCGGCTTATTGCCAAGTGGTTTTTCCGAGGATGTTTATACCAGCATGTTCAACGAAGCGCTTTCGAAAGTGGCGTCCAATCATACAACACTGGGGCTGGCGGAACACATTTATCGTCAGTTTTCCGGCGAGAATGGCGTTCGGAAAGAGGAGGCGATAACTAAAGATTTTCGCCGTGTTGCCGATAAATACCCAAGTGGCCATATAGAGAGGAGTAGAGATGCGAATTGATCGATTATCCGGCGGTATTGCTAAGGTCTCTTCTACTTCCGGAAAAAAGGCGTCCCGGAGCAAACAACAAAGTGCCAGTGCGAGTATCAAGGTCTCTGTAGGTAATTCGGCAGAATTGCGAGAAAAGGCATTAAGCATGTATGCTGATATTTCGGCTGTGCGCGTTGATGAGATTGAGGCTATTCGTGATCGGATTGCCCGGGGCGACTATCATGTCGATGAGAGGAAGATTGCTGCAAAAATCGTCAGCAATGCCTTGCTGGAGCGCTCGTGGTCATGAGCAGATATGATGATATTTGTCGCCTTGTTCGGGAGACGGACAGTGCCATCTGGGAATTTGCACAGGCTGGTGCTGATGTGGCAGAGAAAGCTGCGCATTATGATGTTGAGCGGCTGTTGGAGATTGAGTCGAGTCGCAGTGGACAATTGGACAGAATCCTTCATGGCTTGCAGGTGATCGCCTCATTGTGCGAAGAGCAGGGGTGTGCATCCGTCAGTGAATATGCTGAAGCACAAGGGTTCTCGGATGCCGAACAGGCCTATATCCAGCAGCTTTGCGACAAATTAAAAGACCAGCTTCGTTCCCTGCAGGAGCGAAATATGGATGATATGTTGCACATTCTTGCAGCAAGGCAGGTGGCACATTCTTTACTGACTGAGGCAGGGTTGCTTAATACGCCAACGACTTACGGGCCACTGCGATGATTTTTCAGGGACTGAATATTGCTGCAACCAGCCTGAAGTCACAGCAAAAGGCTATGGATGTTCTTTCACATAATATAGCCAATGTGAACACACCGGGTTACAGCAGACAGACGCCGGAGCTGATGACAGCGCAGCCGGAGTTTATGAACGGGATCACTTTTGGGCGCGGAGTTAATGTCGGTTCGGTAACCAGGGCGATTGACCCGTTCCTCTCCCAACTGATGGCAAGAAATCAGTCTCAGGCCGGATATTGGGATACCTCCACGCATTACCTGAAAAGCGTGGAGTCCGTTTTTGGTACGCTTGATACGGCGGGGCTGAATTCGGCTATCGATAATTTTTTTGCATCATGGCAGCAACTGGCCAATAACCCTTCGGGAATGGCAGAACGCCTCTCTGTCAGCTCAAATGCCCAGATGTTGGGGGGGCAGATGTCCTCGATGGTTGCGCAATTGCAGCAGGCGCAGTCACAGGTTGATCGGGATATCTCGCAGGCGATAGCGGATGCCAACTCAATCATGGATCAGATTGCGGCTCTGAATGGAAGAATATCTGCTGATTCTACAGTCGGTGCAGCTTCCAATGATTTGCTGGATCAGCGTGATCAACTTGTACAGAAGTTGAACCGGATTATACCGGTGCAGCGGGTAAACAGCACGGGAGGGCAATTTATTCTTCAGAGTTCTGATGGTGCATTGCTGGTGCAGGGAGTGTCCGCTAATCATCTGGTTGGGCAGGGCGTCGCCGGTAATACATTGCAGAGTGTGGCTGTTGAGGGCGGCAATGTTTTGTCTTTCAAAGATGGTGAAGGAACCATGGCATCATTGCTGGATATAAGAGATGTGAAATTTCAAGGGTATATTGACCAGTTAAACGAAATGGCTGCCAATTTGATCTTCTCGGTCAATTCAGTCCATGCTTCGGGAAGCGGCATTGCTCAGATCCATGCGGTGACCTCCAGTGCCAATTCGGTAACGCCCGCGATGCTTTTATCGGATCCCAATCAGACAATTCCTTTTGCCAATCAGATTGTGAATGGCTCATTTAATATCTATGTTGTTGATCCGGCAGGTACAGCAGTGAATCCAGGTGGCAGCGTTGTAACGATTGATCCTGCCGTGATGTCATTAAACGATATTGCCTTGGCGATCAATGCCATTCCCGGTCTGACGTCCCAGGTTGATGCAACCGGACATCTGGTTATTGATGCAGGTGCAAATACCGTTGCTTTTGGTGGTGATACAAGCAACTTTCTGGCGGCGGTTGGTATCAATACATTTTTTTCAGGACAGTCTGCGGCGGATATTGCGGTTAACGCGCAGATCGTGCGCGATGCCAACAGTATTGCTACAGGAACTATCGATGCCGCAACTGCTACCGTGAATCAGGGCGATAATTCAGTGGCATCTGCGATTTTTCATTTGCAGACATCACCAACATCCTTGAATGGGGGCAATGCAATGACGTTGCTGGAGCGAAGCGAGAAATTGTTGGTGGGCTATGGCAATGATGCTGCTGTGGCCATGCAACAGCAGCGTTTTATAACATATCAGGGAGATGCGCTCGCTTCCAGGCGAGAGGCTTTTTCTGGCGTGAATGTTGATGAGGAGATGGTGAAAATGATTGAGTATCAGCGTGCATATGAGGCATCGGCAAAGGTGATTCAGACGACCAACCAGATGCTTGATACCCTGATGAGGTTGTTGGGTTAAAGACAATGCAGGTAAACAGCGCCCAATCCATTCAGAGTCTTCTTGCCGGGATTCACAGGCAACTGCAGAACCAATTGCAGGGCAATGAGCAGGTAGCTTCCGGTAAGCGTTTTTTACGACCTTCGGATGCTCCGGCGGACTTTCAGAAGTCTATTGATATCAGACGATCCTTGTCTTCTCTCAAGGTTGGGAAGCAGGCGATTGAAACGGGTAAATCCCGGTTGCAGGCCAGTATGGGCGCTGTTGAACAGATGCAGAATATCTTGAATAGAGGGCAGGTCATTGCCATGCAAATGGCAAACGCGACAGCATCTTCCGGAGAGCGTGCTTCCGCAGCGGTTGAAGTGGCGAATCTGCATCAATCGCTGTTGAGTCTGGCAAATTCATCCTGGCAAGGCGAACGATTATTTGCCGGCACGGCGACGAAAACAGCGCCTTTTTTCCTTG
>JALSZZ010000076.1 GCA_027075825.1 Mariprofundaceae bacterium
CATCAGCTGAACTATCGGTTCCACAATGTAAAAAAAGAAGGTGTCAGCGAAGATCAGCTTCGTCAGTGGATGCAGCATGTGCCATGGAGTACGCTGCTGAACAAACGTGGACTCACCTGGCGCCAACTGGATGCCGCCGACAAGGTTGATCTGGATGAAGCAAAAGCCACGGCGTTACTGGCTGCCAACCCCACCATGATCAAACGCCCGGTACTGGTCGATGGCGAGCGGGTTATCGTGGGATTTGATCCGGCACTGTATCAGCAGTACTTCATTAGCTGACAATTCAGGCGCGAGGACTGACGTTTTTGGTCAGTTGTCGCGCAAGTGCACTTGCCTGAATAGTTATAAGTCCTATAGGTCTTATAAGACTTATAGGACTTGTAGAATCTATAGAGCTCATAAGCCCGCGGAAGAACCGTGTATTCACGCCCTGCATCGCAATTTGGCACAGTGCTTGCTGAGAGAGATCGAGCTGCATGCAATGTGGCCATATTCCCAAAGAGGAGTTCATTATGACTATCTCCAAGCAAGCAAAGGGTTTTACCCTGATCGAGCTGATGATTGTTGTGGCCATCATCGGCATTCTGGCAGCGATTGCTATTCCGCAGTTCGCTCAGTACCGTACCAAGGCCTTCAACTCAGCCGCATCTTCTGATGCCAAAACCGGTGTGACCGTGATGGAGTCATACTACACGGATAACAATGCCTATCCGACCAATGCGAGTTCCACAGGTAACCTGAGCAGCGGCGCACCTGGCTCCCTCGCATGGGGTTCAACTGTGTGGAACCTTTCTGTTTCTGTTGACGCATTTGTGGCCAGTGCTGCAACGGGTCAACCGCAGGCCTATTCCCTGGAAACCAAGCATAATTCCGGCAATGAGTGCTACTGGGCATCCAACGTAACGCCAACCGTACAGAAACTGACGGGTGGTACTGCTGGTACGAATCTGAGTACGGCTGTTGTAACGACTGCAGCGGCTACGTTGACTACCTGCCCGTGATTCTCCCTGACACCTTGTCCTCGGCGTTCGGGGCGTTGGTGCTTTGAAGAAGGTGGCCTTCGGGCCACCTTTTTTATTGTGGACTTGCCAAACAGGAGAGTGTATGTGGCTTTATTAAGTTGTCAGGGCATTAAAAAACACTATCGACACAAACATGCGCTGGATGGCCTGAATCTGGAAGTAAAAGCTGGCGAGGCCGTTGGTTTGCTGGGTATCAACGGCGCAGGCAAAAGCACAACAATCAAAACCCTGCTTGGTCTGGTACGCAAAACGGCAGGACATATTTCGCTGGATGAATCGCAGGTTGGCTTTTTACCGGAGCTTGCCCGTATGCCGGAACATATTACACCGCGCAGCTTTGTTGCGCTGGCTTTGCGCATCAGAGGAAGAGGTACTTCCGAGGCTGATGCGGCACTGGCTGAAACCGGCCTGGGTGAGGAGCATATGTCGCGGCATATACGCCTGCTGTCCAAGGGGTTGCGCCAGCGGGTGGCGCTGGCTTATGCGCTGGCAGGTTCTCCCCGGCTGATTGTACTGGATGAACCGATGAGCGGCCTGGATGCCATCGGCAGGATAGCGGCGCTTGAATTACTGAAAAAACGCAAGGCCGCTGGTGCAGGTATTTTGATTTGCAGTCATATCGTCCCTGATCTGGTACGCCTGACGGATCAGGTGTTACTGATCCATCAGGGGGTGGTCAAACAGATATTTCCCATCACATCCCACGATATGGATGAGGTAGTCATGCTGGAACAGGCACTGCGCCACTGGAGCAGCCAATGATGCACATCAAAAACCTTGCGCTTTATTCGTTCCGTGAATTGATGGGTATGCTGGTGGTGCGCATCACGCTGGCAGTCGCTGTATTGCTTCCACTGGCAGCCTGGATATTTTCTCAGTTCTTTTTGATGGAACTTACCAAGGTGCAACTGGATGTGATGACAGCAGGCTCATATTTGCTGGGCATGGTACTTATTCTGATTGCCGTTGTGCCCATGTTGGGCGCGGATATTGGCGGACGTTTGTGCTATTTTTATCTGATGCCACCGGTGAGCCGCAGCGAATATATGCTGGGGCGCTTTATCGGCGCGGCCTTGCTGTTGCTGCTGCTCTTTGCCGTACTGCTGGCAGGCAGTGAGGCCCTGATTGCCATGGCGCTGGAGCATGCGCCAGCGGATCGGCGTTATGGCATCAGCTGGGAAACAGGGCTGATCATCGCTGGTACAGCCTGTTACCAGAGCATTACCCTGCTGGCAGCGGTTTTCTTTATCGCTGCCTGGGCAACGGGTTTTGCGGAACTGCTGCTGTTTTCCATTGCTGCCTGCGCCCTGTTCTGGATCATGCCGCCTGTCCTCGAAGCAATGAAAAATCCTTTTCTGATGGTGGGAGTGCCGACGTGGATTGTCTCACTGGTGCATGGTATCGCCTGGCTGTTACCTGAGATGAATGCCGGCCAGTTTATTTTGGCAGCATTGCACGGACAGGCAACAGATTATACCATGTTGTTGTTGCATTTTCTCGGGCACGCGGGATATGCCCTGATGATGCTGATGGCCTGCCTGCTGATGTTTGCCAGAAGGGATCTGTGATGCAAAGGCGAAGTCTGATGGCTGTGGTGTTCGTGCTGTGTGCAGGTGTCAGTCTTCATGTATTGAGTCGGCACTACACATCGGTGTACTCGGCTACCGCCCATTTAAGCAGCCAGGCACCGGCGGCCTTTCTTGTCCAGTCGGTGGCAGCAGGCCCTGCACCGGGGCTGGCCGCCGATTATAATATAATCGCATTTTCAACATTATTCTATGAAGCCAGCAGCCGCCAGCTTTCGCAACAGGAAAAAATGCGGGCCTATGAATACCTGTTTAATTATATTGATCAGGCACAACGCTTTGACCCATGGTTCTGGGATGTGTACCGGCTGGCCATCGGTATTACCGGTTTTGTGCCGGAATATACACGCAAAGCGATTTTGCTGACCGAGCGCGGCGCACATCAGCGAAACTGGGATTGGGAGCCTCCGTTTCTGGCGGGCTTTTTGGCACATAGCTTGCTGAATGATGACAGGCTGGCCGTCAGGCTGTTGCAACTTAGTGCAACGCGTCCCGGTGCGCCACCGCTGGCACTTGGTCTGGCGGCAAAGTTTCTCGCCGGGGAAAAGGGAAGCAGACAGGAGGGCATTACTTTTCTGGAGTATATGCGCCGCTTGCTGCCAAAGGAATACCATGGCTACATTGAGCAGCGAATCGCCAGGCTGAAATCTCAGGAATCAGAGGAACATTGATATGCAAGGGAAGGCTGTACGGGGATTCACCCTGGTTGAACTGATGATGGTGGTAACAATTTTGGGGATTCTGATTGCCCTGGCACTGCCAGGACTGGCAGCTTACCGAACCAAAGCGGCCAATACAGCGGCATTAAGCGACGTTAAAAACCTCACACTCCATGAACTGACCTGGTACGACACCTACCAACAATATATCCCTTTCACACTTGCCGATATTAATGCCAATAATCTGGTGCAAAAAACTTTCACGCAAGGTACTAACAGTTACACGGTTACCGTCGCGCTGTCCGCCAATGTCGATGCCATTGCCAAAACAGATGCTAACAATGGCACGGCGATTGTGGCTGCGCGCTGCATTAACGGCGATCGCCTGCTGGCTATGGAAGTTGAACGGGATAACACCGTGCGCTATGTGATATCTACCGTCACCCCCATGGATACGACACTGGTTCCGGCATCTACAACAGCGATTGACCTTGCTTCATGGAAACAATGGTAACAGGCATCATAAACAACTGAGCTTTGCTATTGCATAACCGAACGCTCTCCCTGCTCTCCGGTACGCTGATGCTGCTGGCTTTGTTGTCGCCAGTGTTTCAGCCATATTTGCTGAATCCCACACTTCTGCCCTTTTACAACTGCACGCTGCTGTTTTTTCTCTGGCTGCTGTTTTGTTTTGCCGCGCAGCAACGCGATGTTCGCATTGCACCTTATCATGCTTTTTTATTTGTCTTATTGCTGGCAGGCTGGCTGATTGCCTCGACCGAAATCAATGCGCTGACCATCGTCACCTTTGCTGCCTGGCCGGTATTTCTGGCTGGAACGCTTCGTCCTTTTGCGGGTTTTCGCCTGTTGCCTGTGGCATATTGCATTGCTGCCTTACTGTTTTCCCTGCTGGCGCTGATCGTCTGGAGTGGACTCACCGATGGTGCAGCCATTCGCTGGGGACGCTGGGCACTGACAACGATTGAGCAGATCAAACCCGGTGGCCCCTTTGGCAATGGCAACGTGCTGGCCATCCTCAATGTGTGCGCCTGGCTGATGGTGCTTGCCGCGATATTCAGGCAGGGTGCAAGTGCGTTTCG
>JALSZZ010000077.1 GCA_027075825.1 Mariprofundaceae bacterium
ACCTGCGTCCGGATAGCGGCTTTGGCATGCTCAATATACGAGCCCATGGTCCATTGCCCGTGGCAACCGCAAATCTGGCGCACAAACCAGCTCAGCAGTTCACTACCCTGGGGGCTGTGCACCACTTCAGGATGAAATTGCAAACCATAAAAATGCCGTTGGTGATCAGCAATAGCGGCATGCGGCGCATTGACCGTGTGAGCGACGGTGACAAAGCCCGGCGGCTGACGCTCAATGCGATCACCATGGCTCATCCACACTTCCATACCGGATTGCCCCGGCACAGCGGCAAACAGCCCCTGGTGATCATCAATCTGAATATGCGCCCGGCCATATTCCCGGTGTTCGGCCTTGCCGACCTCGCCACCAAGCATATGCGTCATCAACTGCATGCCGTAGCAAATGCCCAGTACCGGTAAGCCGAGTTCAAAAACGCAACGATCAACACGCAACGAGCCTTCATCAAGCACTGAATCAGGGCCACCAGAGAGCACAATGCCACGCGCATCAAAATCACGAATCGTTTGGGCATCTGCTGTGCCCGGAAGAATTTCACAATACACATGGGCCTCGCGAATGCGACGGGCGATCAACTGAGTGTATTGCGAACCAAAATCAAGAATGAGTATGCGTTCCATAGCGTCGCGCAGCCTAGGGCTTTACCCCTGTTTGGCAATGTACAGCCGCCCTGTCAGACACGCTGTCAGTGGTATAACTGCTCACATCGACGACGTTTCACCCTGAAACTTCACGATATGGCCGAACCATATGTACCGACCTGAAAACACCCGGTGGATGGCAAGTGGCTTCGCAATCACAGCAGAAAATACCTGATCTGTTGTGACTTGCACAAACCACCTGACTCAGGGAACGACAAACTGAGGTGTAATAACCACCGCTGTTGTACCCGTCTGCTGAACAGCATTCTGCACCACGCTTGCAGGTGGTGCAGGTGGTGCAGGTGGTGCAGGTGGTGCAGGTGGTGCAGGTGGTGCAGGTGCAGCGGTTGTTGTACCACTACCCTGAGTCCCCTGCGTAGCCGATTGCTGAGCTCCTCCTGTATTTACCGACGACTGTGTCGTCGAAAAGCTATCCGGTACAACAATACCGCCGACCGGTGCTGCCGGTGCTGCCGGTGCTGCCGGTGCTGCCGGTGCTGCCGGTGCTGCCGGTGCTGCCGGTGCTGCCGGTGCTGCCGGTGCTGCCGGTGCTGTGCCAGTGCCAGTGCCAGTGCCAGTGCCAGTGCCTGTTACGCTACCTTGGGAATTCTGATCCTGCTTGCTCTGATCCTGCTTGCTCTGATCCTGCTTGCTCTGATCCTGCTTGCTCTGATCCTGCTTGCTCTGATCCTGCTTGCTCTGATCCTGCTTGCTCTGATCCTGCTTGCTCTGATCCTGCTTGCTCTTGTCCTGCTTGCTCTTGTCCTGATTGCTCTTGTCCTGATTGCTCTTGTCCTGCTTGTCTTTTGCTGGTGAGGCATCGGCTGTCTGCTCTCCGCCCATGGTTTTATCGCCAACCTCAGGATCGAGCACTTTCCTCTCCATCTCGTGTTTCGTTGCCGGACGCACGCGGAACACGCCGACAGCATCAATCGCCGCCACCTGACCATCATGCACAGAGAACGTTCCCTTTGCAGTGGTTACCGACAATGTTCCTTCAAACTGGATAATATTGGTGCCACTGCTGTTAACCTGCATCAGCCAGCCCGTTCCCCGGACACCCAGCACCGCCGTCGATGTCTTCACCTCAAACGATGACTTGCGACTGACCAGCTTGTTGACAAAAAACCTCGCCTTACCCCAGGCCATGCTCAGCGAGGCAGTGAGCGAACCATCTTTTTTCAGGGTATATTTCTCAAGTGACAGTTTACTATGGGATCCGACATATACCTGACTGTCATCAGACATCCGGAGCTTCACCCGGCCCCTGGCACCGGTTACCACCACATCCGTCTGAAAAACCGCCTGATTCAGCACCACAGGACTTAACACCCCCGAACGTTCCACACTGGCCTCACCACTCACCACAATCACTTTACCAACCGGTGTCGGTGCTGCCTGTGCCGACAAGGGCAATAATAATGTGAGTACCAATAAACCTATGATTGTCTTCATCATCGGGCCTCCGTTACCAATCCAGCTGCACACCGCCACCAGCGTGCCATTCTTTGTAACTCTTGGTCGAGTCGTTAGAATTGTTTTTCTGCCACCCTGTATTCGCCGTTAGGCGAGCCAGCCATGCTTTACGCTCCAGCATCAGCCAGGCAACACGCCCTGAAAGGCTGATGTTGGAATCCCGCCTGACAAGGGTCGGCAAGATGGGGGCAGCCTGCTTGTACTTCCTGTAATAACCTGCGATCGTCGCATTGGCCATCCATTTGTTTTTCGACCAGACCAGTGACCCACCCAGGTCGCTCTGCCAATAACTATCGCTTTTCGCATACGATACGGCATCGCCTTTAGCCATCAGGTTACTCAGCCCTGCTTTGGCAGATAACGCAACGTCACCCTGATTCCAGTTCAACTCCCCTGTCAAACTGTTCGTCCAGCCACCCAGACGACGCAGGTCTGTGCCATTGAGGTTCTTGCTGTACTGATTGTAACGGAGGTTATAAACAAGTTTGTAGTTACCTGTTCGCCAGCCAATGTCACCACCTAAGCTATAGGTCAGAAAATTGCCGCCCAGGGTCATGTATTCAAAGCGAGGCATGGCAAACCAGTTACCATAACCCCAAAGCCCATAGGCGCTATGATAGCCAAGATCAAGGTCATTGCGCTTACCATGAAAACCACGGGTGAAGACATAGCCTAACGATGCTTTTTCAAGATTGTACACCAGAGAAAGTGTCGGCTGTGTCATCACATCTGCCCTGCTGCCACCAGCGACGGGGGTACTAAAGTCAGGGAGTAATTCAACATTGCTGGTGTAATTGACCTCAAGCGTTGCACTGGCAGTCAGACCCGGCTTGCGTGCTGGCGCAGCCTCCAGAAACTGGCGCGCCACCGGTGCATACGGTCCCTCAGGATCCTTCTTCAGGCTGAGTGATGCCTGTTCTTTCTGCGCCTTCAGATCGCCACGCGTGTAGGCGACAAAGGCCTTGTAGTAATGTACTGCTGCCTGATCCTTGAGAGAAACACCGGGGATAGCCAGTACCTCGTCCCATATGGGCGCTGCCTCATCGTACTGCTTCAGTCGCATCAGCGTGCTGCCTTGCAAAATAGCGGCTTCTGCATCATTCGGTGCATATGCACGCCACTGGCGTAACGAGGCCGCCGCGCTCCTATGGCGTTTCAGCCTGATCAATGCCCGTGCCAGTCCGAGCCAGGCAAAACGATCTGCCTTTTGCCCTTGTTGTTTACTGGCTTTAAGCCATTGACCATAAAAGGAAACTGCGGCCTCAGTGTTGCCCGATTCTTCGTAAGACCGGCCAATATATTCGGCGATATTTACGTCATCAGGATGCGCTTTGAACAAGGGTTCAAGCTTGCTTAAAGCGGTTTTGTAGTCACCAAAACGAAAATCTTCAACAGCCTGTGTATATACTGCCTGCTCATCCCCGGCTAATGCTGCGTGAACCACGCCAGGAACCAGGCATAACGCCAGAACAATGCCGCTCAACCGGGCTTTCTGCCACGATCTGAATCCAGAACAACACCACATATCCTTCCTCCGCCCAAAGTACAGAAACTATCAGTCATTAACGGCAATGTGCAGGCAACGTCCCGGAGTATGTCCCCCATCAGTCACAAAAGTCAAGTACCGCTTATCTCCCGGCTTGAGGATACGTCCAAAAATCCCCCTCTTTAACAGGCGGCAAGTCGCAGGAACATGGAGACCATTGATGCTTACGGTATAAACAGGGTTTTTATGTCAATAATATCCCTCTCTCCATTGCTTCATGAAACACAGGTTGATCAACCGAATTCGGATGCCTGATCAACAGATCAATCTTCTGCTCACCCAGGATCATCTGCATGTCTGCAACTGCCTGACAAGCATGCATGACCATGCTGTTGGTCAGGCTCCGGGAGTTCAACCAGCAGATCAATATCACCACCTTTAGCCGTATCATCCACGCGGGAACCAAACAAATAGACCCGCGCACTGTCGCCAAATCTGGCCAACACTGCGCGCACAATGGTTTTCACCTGGTCATCATTCAGGCGCATGGCTACCTTCCACATACGCCTGAATACTTTTCCAGGTCTGCAACAGCATCTGTGTCAACTCATCGGCAAGATTTAATGATTGCGCAAATTCTTCGGCATCCACCATGTATTCGTGAACCAGCCTGTTTGGCAATGCCCGCGCTTC
>JALSZZ010000078.1 GCA_027075825.1 Mariprofundaceae bacterium
TTGGTTGGCACTGATGTCGATATCGAAACACTCACCTATGGTATTGTCGGCGGTACCACGGGGGCTGCAAATGTCTTAGACGGTGTCACTTACGATGTCTATCGTGTGGGTAACTTTGGTACCACGGACGTACAGTCTTCGACAGGTCTCTATCTCTTTGTCCAAGACTTAGTCAACTTCGAAGGCTTAGATGATGGCGAGTCCAATACAGATAACTATGTGATGACCGTCACCGATGGCGATGATGCCTTAGTGACAACCACCTTTACCATCAATGTCACCGGCTCTGATGATGTCCCCACTTTAAATGCCATTGCTGTTGCTAGTATCACAGAAGACGATCAACTCTCCACAACGACGAATCTTAATTTATCCGGTCAAATGGTGGCAACCGATATCGATATCGAAACGCTGACCTATGGTATCAGTGGTGGTACCACCGGGGGCACTGATGTCATTGCTGGGGTGACGTATGATATCTCTATGACAGGTGCTTTTGGTACTGCCTATGTCCAGTCCTCCACCGGCCTTTATCTCTATGTGAAAAGTACCGCCACCATTGAAGCCATGGATGATAATGAGACCGGTTCCGATGTCTTTAGCTTAACGGTCACCGATGGCGATGATGCCTTAGTCACACAAAGCTTTACCATCAATGTCACCGGTACCGATGATGTGCCTAACCTCAATGCAGTGGCTGCTGGCTCGGTCATTGAAACAGACCAATCAACCGTCGTTACTGAAACCAATCTTTCAGGGCAGCTTGTTGCCACCGATGTCGACTTAGAAACTTTAACCTATGGTATTGCCGGTGGCACCACAGGTGGCACCAATGTGGTCGATGGCATTACCTTTGATGTCTCCTTAGTCGGTAGCTTTGGTACCGCTTATGTCCAGTCTACATCCGGCCTTTATGTCTATGTCAGAGATACCGGCACCGTTGAAGCCATGGATGATGGCGAATCAGGTTCCGATGTCTTTACCTTAACCGTCAGCGATGGTGATGCTGACCCAGCAACCGGGCAAACCTTTACTGTCAATGTTGTCGGTACCGATGATACGCCAACGATGAATGCCATCACCACCGCCTGCATTAGTGAAGACGACCAATTAACGACTGTCACTGATACCAACCTATCAGGCCAAATCATCGCCACCGATGTCGATATTGAAACCTTAACTTATGGTATTACCGGCGGCACCACTGGCGGCAGTGATATTATTGACGGTATTACTTACGATGTATCCCTAACCGGTAGCTTTGGTACCGCTTTTGTCCAGTCATCAACCGGTCTTTATGTCTATGTCAAAGACGTCGGTAATATCGAAGCCATGGATGACTTTGAGTCTGACAGTGATACCTTTGTCATGACCGTCACCGATGGCGATGACGCTATCATCAATCAAACCTTTACCATTAATATCGTCGGTAGTGATGATGTGCCCACATTAAATGCCATCACCTCTGGCTCTGTTGTTGAAGATGACCAATTGACCACCACCACCAATACCAGCCTATCAGGTCAAATGGTGGCAACCGATGTCGCTTTAGAAACCTTAACCTATGGCATTACTGGCGGTGGTGCTAGCACCAAAGTCATCGGCGGTATTAGTTATGATATTGAACTCGCCGGTAGTTTTGGTACCGCTTACGTGCAGTCATCAACCGGGCTTTATCTCTATGTCAAAGATACCGGTACAATTGAGGCACTTGATGATGGCATATCTGGCTCTGATGTCTTCACCTTAACCGTCACCGATGGTGATGATGCCATTATCGGCCAAACCTTTAGCGTTAATGTTGTCGGTACCGATGACGTACCCACGCTCAATACTATTGCTTTAGGCTCTGTGGTCGAAGACGACCAACTGACCACAACGACTAATACCAACCTATCAGGACAAATGGTCGCCACCGATGTCGATGAGGAAACCTTAACCTATGGCATTAGTGGTGGGGTTTCAGGTGGCACCGATGTGATTGGCGGGGTGACGTATGATATCTCCTTGACCGGTAGTTTTGGGACCGCTTATGTACAGTCATCAACCGGTCTCTACCTCTATGTCAAACATACCGCCACCGTTGAGGCCATGGATGATGGGGAGTCTGGCAGCGATGTCTTTACCATGACCGTCACTGATGGTGATGATGCCTTAGTCACCCAAACATTCACCGTCAATGTTGTTGGTACCGATGATGTACCCACATTAAACACCGTCACCAGTGCAACCATCAGTGAGGATGACCAGCTGACGACAGTCACTGATGTCAGTTTATCAGGCCAACTCATAGCCACCGATGTGGATATTGAGACTTTAACCTATGGTATACAAGGTGGGACCACCGGTGGTACCGATGTCGTTGATGGCATTACCTATGATGTCTCATTAACAGGTAACTTTGGTACCACCTTCGTACAATCGTCCACCGGTCTTTATATCTATGTGAAAGATGTCGCTAATATCGAAGCCATGGATGATGGCGAATCAGGTACCGACCAATTCATCATGACCGTCACCGATGGCGACACCGACCCGGTCACCGGACAAACCTTTAGCATCACTGTTTTAGGATCTGACGATGTACCCACACTCAATGTGATTAACATGGGTACGATAATTGAAGTCGACCAATCTAGCGCAGTGACGCAAACGAACCTTTCAGGACAACTTATCGCCACCGATGTGGATATCGAAACCTTAACCTATGGAATCGTTGGTGGCGGTGCCAGTACCCGAGTCATCGGTGGTATTAGTTATGATATTGAGCTTGCTGGTAGCTTCGGTACTGCTTATGTACAGTCCTCCTCTGGCCTTTATATCTATGTCAGAGATACCGCTACGATTGAAGCACTCGATGATAATCAGTCTGGCTCCGATAACTTTACCATGACCGTCACCGATGGCGACGATGCACTCATCAATCAAACGTTGACGATTGCTGTTGTCGGCACCGATGATGCCCCTACAATTAATGCCATACCTGTTGGCTCAGTGGTTGAAGACGACCAACTCACCACCACAACCAACACCAACCTCTCAGGTCAATTGGTGGCCACTGATGTTGATGCAGAAACACTAACCTACGGTATTAATGGCGGCACCACCGGTGGCACCGATGTCATTGGTGGCATCACTTATGATGTGTCATTGACAGGCAGCTTTGGGACAGCCTATGTACAATCTTCAACAGGTCTCTATCTCTACGTTAAGCATACCGCCACCATTGAAGCCATGGATGATAATGAATCCGGCTCAGATGTCTTTAACTTAACCGTTACTGATGGTGACGATGCCATCGTGGCTGAAACCTTTACTGTCAATATTGTCGGTACCGATGATGTGCCCACATTAAATACCGTTACCACAGGCACCATTTCTGAAATTGACCAGTCTACGGCTGTGACCGAAACAAACTTATCAGGCAGCCTGGTGGCCACCGATGTCGATATTGAAACGCTAACCTTTGGTATCAATGGCAGCACCACCGGCGGCACTGATGTCTTTGGCGGTATCACCTATGATGTTAGCCTAACCGGTGCCTTTGGTACCGCCTTTGTACAATCATCTACTGGACTTTATCTCTACGTTAGAGACGTCAATGGTATCGAGTCGATGGATGATGGCGAGTCTGGCTCTGATACCTTTGTCATGACCGTGACTGATGCCGATGATGCGCTTATCAGTCAAACCTTTACCATCAATGTGTTAGGCTCTGACGATGTACCTACACTCAATGCCATTACCGCTGGGACCATCACAGAAAACGACCAGCTAACCACCACTGTCAATCTCAGGCTATCTGGGCAAATGAGTGCCACTGATATTGATGCTGAAACCTTAACTTATGGCATTAATGGGGGTGCGGTTGGTGGCTCAACGATTATTGGTGGGGTGACTTATGATGTCTCCTTAACAGGCACTTATGGTACCGCTTATGTACAATCCTCTACTGGCGTTTATATTTACATTAAAAATTCAAATGCAGTTGAGGCCTTGGATGATAATGAATCTGCCTCTGATGTCTTTGCTTTCACCGTCACCGATGGCGATGATGCCTTAGTCAGTCAAAGCTTTAGCATTAATATTGTCGGTAGTGATGATATACCCACACTCAATGCCATTACCGTTGGCTGTATTTCAGAAGACGACCAGCTCACCACCACAACCAATACCAATCTTTCAGGGCAATTAATCGCCACCGATATTGATGAAGAAACCTTGACCTATGGTATCACCGGCGGCACCACTGGAGGCGCAACTGTCATCGGCGGTATCACTTACGATGTCTCCTTGG
>JALSZZ010000079.1 GCA_027075825.1 Mariprofundaceae bacterium
TGTCCCGACCTCCGTTTTTATTTCCGGCTGTGGTGGTTCGGGGCCAGAGACCCCTCCTACAGGAGGAGCCACGCACATTGTAGGAGCGGCCTTCAGGCCGCGAACCGAACCTTGTCCCGACCTCCGTTTTTATTTCCGGCCGTGGTGGTTCGGGGCCAGAGACCCCTCCTACAGGAGGAACCACGCGCATTGTAGGAGCGGCCTTCAGGCCGCGAACCGAACCCTGTCCCGACCTCCGTTTTTATTTCCGGCCGTGGTGGTTCGGGGCCAGAGGCCCCTCCTACAGGAGGAGCCACGCACATTGTAGGAGCGGCCTTCAGGCCGCGAACCGAACCTTGTCCCGACCTCCGTTTTTATTTCCGGCCGTGGTGGTTCGGGGCCATAGGCCCCTCCTACAGGAGGAACCACGCGCATTGTAGGAGCGGCCTTCAGGCCGCGAACCGAACCCTGCCCCCGACCTCCGTTTTTATTTCCGGCTGTGGTGGTTCGGGGCCAGAGGCCCCTCCTACAGGAGGAGCCACGCACATTGTAGGAGCGGCCTTCAGGCCGCGAACCGTGTCTTTTAATTGCGCACGCTATTGACCTGTAACAAGGCAATTTTAATATTCCGCGCCCATGATACATGCTGAACAACTTGGTCGACGCTTTAGTGGTCAGCATTTGCAAGATGGTTATGCTGTCCGTGATTTAAGCTTTCATGTGCGCCGGGGTGAAGTCATGGGCTTGCTGGGGCCAAATGGCGCCGGCAAATCCACCACCATGAAAATGCTCACCTGTTTTATCCCTCCTTCTGCCGGCACTGCCCGGATTAACGATATTGATATCAGCAAGACGCAGGATGTGCGCCGGATTCTGGGCTATTTGCCGGAAAATGCCCCTTCCTATGCCGATCTCGATGTGACCAGCCATTTGCGCTTTATTGGTCGCATGCACGGTTTGCCTGCTGGCACACTGAACGACCGTATCCACGAACTAGCTGAAGTCTGCGGCCTGCGACCGGTGCTGAAACGCCGTATTGATGAACTTTCCAAAGGCTTTCGCCAGCGCGTCGGGCTGGCAGCGAGTATGCTGCACGATCCGGATTGTCTGATCCTGGATGAGCCTACCACTGGCCTTGATCCGAACCAGGTGATTGAGATCCGGCAACTGATCCGCCGTCTGGGCGAAGAAAAAACGGTGCTGCTTTCTTCTCATGTACTCTCTGAAGTGGAAGCCGTGTGCGACCGAATGATGATTATCGACGGTGGCCGCTTGCAGGTGATCGGTACGCGTGAAGAACTGGCGCGGCAGGCTGAAGGCGGCATCATCGTGCATGTCAGTCTGCGCGGCGATGCCGAGGCATTTGCATCGGCGCTCCGTCAGCAGTTTGCTGATTGCCAGATTGATGCTGATGCAACGCAGAATGGCATCACGCATCTGCTGCTGCGTCACCCTGATGCTGATGTGGCGCTGAGCGAAGCAGCGTTCCATACGGCGGTAGCGCAGCAAAGTGTATTGCTGGAGCTGCGCCAACAGCAAACCTCACTGGAAGATGTGTTCCACAAAATCACCGGGGTATCATCATGAACATGATGCAGGTACTGGCGATTTGCCGCAAGGAATGGCGGGTGGCCATTGATACGCCGCTTGCCTATGTGATCGGTGTGGCGTTTTTTATTGCCACCGGTTTCTTTTTTGGCAACACCCTGTTTCTCGTTAACGAAGCCGATATGCGCGGCTGGTTTGGTGTATTGCCTTTGCTGCTCATTTTTTTCGTGCCGGCCATGGCCATGCGGCTGCTGGCGGATGAAAAGCGCAGCGGCAGCTTTGAGCTGCTGGCCACCCTGCCGGTGAGCACCCTGAGCATTGTCGGTGGCAAGTTTCTGGCCTTGTTCACGCAACTGGCAGCCCTGATTGGTCTGACCTTGCTGTATCCATGGACGTTGTCGTCGCTGGGTTCACTGGATACAGGGCAGGTGATGGTATCCTATCTTGGTTTGTTATTGCTGGCAGCGGCTTATGCGGCCATTTGCCTGTATGCCTCGGCCTTGAGCCGCTATGAAGTGGTGGCGTATGTGTTTGGCTTTATTTTGCTGCTGACGCTGTTTTTATTGTCGCAGGTGGCCACGATTTTTCCACCGGCGGTGCAAAATCTGTTACTGCAATTAAGTCCGGCAGCGCATTACCAGGCGATGTTGCGCGGCGTGCTGGTATCAGGTGATGTGATGTATTTGCTGGCGGTTACGGCTGGGTTTCTTGGCTTGTGCTGGTTTGAACTGGAACGAAGGAGGTGGAACTGATGGCAGTTGACCAACGGATGCGCGTTCGCATGACAGCGCTTTCCCGTCTTGCCATGTTGATTGCCTGTCTGGTAGCGCTGTATGCGGTGGCCGATGCCTTGCACTGGCGCTCTGACTGGACGGAAGATCAGGTATCAACGCTGTCAGACTCCAGTCGTGCATTGCTCAAACAGCTGGATGAACCCCTGATGATTCGCGCTTATATCACCAGTGACATGCCGCAACCTTATGCACAGATCCGTCGCTTTATCGAAGATTTGTTGCAATCCATTCATGAGGCGGGCAATGGCAATATCGGGTATGAAATCGTTGATCCGGCCAGTGACCCCAATATTGCGGCTTCGCTGGCGGCGATGCAGATCCCCAAGGTACAGGTGCAGGTGATTGAGGACGATCAGGCACAGGTCAAGCAGGGCTATCTGGCCATTGTGATTGAATTTCTTGATAACAAGGAAGTCATTCCCGTGGTGCAGGGTGAACAGGGGCTGGAATATACGCTGATGCGCAAGATCAAGAAACTGACAGGCAAAGGCAAGTTGAAACTGGCGGTGGCCAAAGGCTTTGGCGCACCTGATCTGGCCAGCCTGCATCAGTTCTCGCAAGCGGTGAATGAAGATTATGATGTGGTCAGCTTTGATCCTGCCAGCGAAGATGTGCCGGAAGGCACGAAGGTGGTGCTGGTGCCTGGCGTGCGCCAGCAACCGTCCGATGCCTGGCGTTACCGACTGGATCAGTTTCGGTTGCATGGTGGTGGTTTACTGGTGCTGGCAGGCAACGTCTGGCCGGAGATGCGCTATGGCTTTCAGGTCATGACGGTGGATGCTTATGCCAACGACTGGCTGCGCGATGATTTGCATGTGGCCGTTGAACCAGGGCTGGTGATGGATCAACAGGCGTCGCGGATCACGGTGAATCAGCGGCAAGGTCTGTTTACCTTTCGTTCGGCTGTCGATTATCCCTTTATTCCTGATGTGACGGATATCAATCAGCAGCATACGGCCAGCAAGGGCGTGGAGAGTATCAGCGTGCCCTTTGCCTCGCCGCTGAGTACGGCAGATGATCAGAAAGCCGATGTGCTGTGGCACTCATCATCCTATGCCACGGTGGTTGCCGGGCCGCCGTTTGATGTCAGTCCGATGAAAAGTATCCGCGAACGTTTCCGGGGACTTCGCCTTCAGCCTTCGCCGCTGGCCCTGGCCTGGGCGGGGGAACAGCACAGCAGTTTCACTGCGCCGCCTGAAGGTGTGAACAACGAGCATCACCTGAACAAGGGACAAGGTCGCTGGCTGGTGATTGGCTCGCTCAGCTTTCTCGACGACCAGTTCATGCAGGGCACCAATGTTGCCCCCTTGCTGAACATGGTGGACTGGCTGGCCGATGATGAGGGATTGATTGCGCTGCGCTCGCGTGGCGTAACGCATCGACCGCTGGAGAAACTGGAAACAGCGGAACGCATGTTCTACAAGGCGTTGTGGATGGGTGGCCTGCCACTGTTGCTGCTACTGCTGGGTATTGGTCGCTGGTGGTGGCTCAAACATCAGCGTCAGGAGGTAACAGCATGAAATGGGGTGCATTGGCCTTGCTTGTTTTGATCGCTACGGGTGTGTTTTTCTGGCAGCATGAAGAGCCTGTATCTGCGCCCCAGCAGATGGCTGCCTGGCAGGCACTGAATGTCAGCCGGGTAAGCACGCTGAGCATTCAGAAAAATGGTGAGCCAGCCATTGAACTGCATCGTCAGGGTAATCGGTGGACGATTGCTGGTAAAGCTGCCGATGCGCAGGCCGTACAACGCTTGCTGAATGATTTAAGCGCCATGAGACCCGTGCGCATCGTCACGCGCAAACGCGATCATGATGCGCTGCTGGGGCTGGATGCGCATGCTATTACAGTGAAATTAACTGATGCTGCCGGCAAGCCCTTGCTGCATGCTACCATTGGCAAGCAGGGTGCCAATCTCATCAGCACCTATTTGCGCTTGCAAGGCGAGGATGTGGTGTATGCCGTCAACAA
>JALSZZ010000080.1 GCA_027075825.1 Mariprofundaceae bacterium
CCAGCACATCATCGCGAGTGCTTTCAGCAATATCAATCACCTGCTGAATCAGATCCTCGCCCACACCCAGTTCAGCCAGTGTGGAGCGCAGATGCGCCAGAATATGCTCAAAATGCGAGTCATTCAGTCCCATCTCTTTCACCAGATGACGGTGGCCTTCGCGCATATCCTTGCCGGTATAGTTGTTCGGGCCGCCAAATGCCATGGTCAGAAACGCTTTCTGCTTACCTGCCTGGCGCTCCATATCCACGCCTTCAAAGAAACGTTTGACATAAGCGTCCCCCAGTACGCGGCGATAAAAAATATCAACGGCAGCGTTGACTGCGCCTTCGCCACCAAGTGTCTCATACAATGAACTCATCATAACCTCCTTTTCACCCCGGATATCACGGGTGACAGGCGTAGTCTAGCGCCGTTAATAATACTTGCAATAAAAATACAAAATTCATTCGCACCGCATGGACAACAGCGTATGATCAGCTTATCATGGGCAGGCTATCGGAGGTGAATATGCATATTGGTATTCCGCGTGAAATCAAAAATGGCGAACACCGCGTTTCGCTCACACCAACTGGCGCAGCCAGGCTGGTGCAACACGGCCACAGCGTCATGGTGGAACACAACGCAGGCGTGGACAGCGGTTTTGACGATGCACGCTACCAGCAGGCAGGCGCCATCATTGTCGATGCCAAACAGGCATGGGCCTGCCCCATGGTCGTCAAGGTGAAGGAGCCGTTGCCTGCAGAATACGGCTATTTGCGTTCGGATCTGATGCTGTTGACCTATCTGCATCTCGCCGCCTGCCCTGAATTGCAACAACATCTGCTTGATGCCGGGGTTTGCGCCATTGCCTATGAAACCGTACAAACTGAAGATGGTGCCTTACCCCTGCTGGCACCCATGAGTCAGATTGCCGGACGTGTCGCCGTGACCATGGGCATGCACTGGCTGATGCGCGAAAACACCACTGACACCCCCGGCGCAGGCCGTATCTGTGGCGGTATTGATGGTGTCGAACCAGTGAGCGCGCTGATCATCGGCGGTGGTAATGTTGGCAGCCATGCAGCACAACTGGCGGCAGGAATGGGCGCGATCATCACCGTCGTTGAGGCCAGCAGCCAACGCGCCGAACAATTGCGTCAGCAATGGCCGACATGGCGCATCATCGCCCCGGCGGCGCTTGATGAAGCGCTGCCACACAGCCAGCTACTGATCGGCGCCGCCCTGATTCCCGGTGCCAGAGCGCCACAACTGCTCAGCCACGAGCATCTGGCCAGTATGGCGGATGGCAGCATCTTTGTCGATGTTGCCATTGATCAGGGTGGCATCAGCGTCAGCAGCCACCCAAGCTCATATGATGCGCCGCTTTACCGGCAACACGGCGTGCTGCACTGCTGCCTGCCCAATTTACCCGCCGCCGTGCCTGTATCCGGCACCCAGGCGCTGACCACTGCCACCCTGCCCTATATTATTGCCCTGGCCGACCTTGGTCTGGAGCGCGCCTGTCAGCAAAAGCCGGAACTCCGGCATGGCATCAACCTGCACCATGGCCAGATCATTCATCCGGTGCTGCGCGCATAGCGTTTAATGCAAACGAAAGCGCATGATAAAGCGAATATCCACCGGCGCAGCCAGATGCGCTGGAGGCGGCGGCAAGGGGCGCGCATCCGCCACCGCCCGCAAACTGGCTTTACGCAAACCCGGTGTGCCACCATGCGCGGTCATGGACGCCACGCTGCCGTCGCTGTTCAATCGCAAACTGACTTCCACATCCCCTTCCTGATGCCGCCGTCTGGCCCGGCGCGGATAACGCTTGAATGCTTCGATATGCGCCATCAAACGCTCAATATAATGTTTCCGTTCATCGCCGTTAGTGGCCGACGCATCTGCCCGAGGCATGGTTGCAGTTTTAGCAACAGGATCAGAATGCCGGGCGACTTGCTGCACCTGAGGCGGGTCACTGATTGCTGGCAGCTGACTCTGCCTGGTTTCAAGCACGGATGCCTGACTGGCAGCAGCATGCCTGATGGCAAGTCTGTGATGCTGTCGTTGCTGGCGGTGAGGGTGCGACTGATGCCGTCGCACAGGCGGCTGTTTACGCTTTGCTCTGACCACGGGCTGTTTGAGCGCTGGCGCTGGCGCTGGTTTCTTCGGCGCTGACTGCTGCACTATGCTAATACTCATTACTCGCTCTGCATCATGCCGCAGCCCGGGCACGGCGACATACTGATCTGCCAGCCAGAATACCGCTGCATGCCCGAACAGTGACAGCGTGAACGCTGGCAGCCATTGCCAGCGCGAATGCAATGGCATCAGAAGCTGGCGCGTACCTGCAGGAATGCGTTGCGTCCTTCGCCTGCCATGCGCGTTCCTGTCGCCACAGCCGAGGTCTGCCCGGCGGCATTGGCTGTCACGCGGTTATAGCCACCCAGGTGCGGACGATAAAAGCGATCCAGCACATTGTTGACGCCGATACTGATTTCACTATCGGCAGTCGGAGTGTAACGGGCGCTCAGGTTAAACAGGCTGTAACCGGCAGTCGCTTGCTCGGCATTGGTTTTGGAAACCTTGTTCTGTTTACCGTAAAAAACACCTTCGGCAGTGACCGACCAGTCGGCATCGCCATAATAACTCAGTGCAACCGTGCTGTTGAACGGTGCTATGCGGTAGAGATTATCGCTGATATCGCGACGTTTACCGCGCACATAGCTGATGGTGCCATCGAGTGCGAGATAGTCGTTGAAATTGATGCCGAAGCCGGCATCAGCCCCATAGAACGCGGCATCCACATTGGAGAATTGCAGCGGTACGCAGAAGGAGTTTTGCGGGTTATTCGTGCAAAACCCCCCACCTTTAAGCATATTGCCCTGCATGACACGGAAATTATAGGCCAGGCCGCTGGTTAACGGCGTGCCCTGAATATAGTTCTTCACCCGTTTGAAAAAGGCGTGCGGCGTGAAATAGGCATGTTCGGAATGCCAGTCGAGGCCGGCATCGATATTATAGGCTGTTTCCGGGTTCAGTTTGACATTGCCTACATAGGTACGCATATCCGCCAGGCCTGCGGTGGATTCCAGCGGTGACCAGAGATAACGCTCCTGATAGGACGGTGCACGCTGTTTTCTGGCTGCGCCGACAGTGAAGCTAAGATGGTCATTGATACGCTGTTTGAGTTGCAGGGTCAGGTCGATCAGATTGTCGTTTTGTGATCGCTGGCTGGCGTTGAAATTACTGGCCAGCTGGTTAATCATGGTTGCCATCATACCAGTGAAGCCGGTTGCGCCGACTGTGTCGGAGTTCATCTGAATCCGACTGTAGCGTGCACCGATTCGAAGATCAAGCGCCTCGGTCAGGGCACTATTCCACTCCGCGAACAAGCTGTAACGATTGCGTTTGATGCCATTGTAGTTCTGCAGGAAAAAAGCTGCATTGTTCGGATCAAACACATCGGCATTGTGTTTGGCCATCCATCCATCCGTGCCCAGCGTGATCCGGCCATCACTAACAGGCAGGCTGGTGTGCAGTTTATAGGCGAAATCCCTGGCATTGGTGACGGCAAAACGTTCCATCGGTTTGCCCATCATGCCGAGCATGCGTGGTGCCTGGCGCAGACTGAAGTTGTCCATTTTGTGATCGGTATTCACATAATGCATATCAGCCAGCCAGTGCAGGCCGACAGCATCGTTGTCACTGTGGAACGACGCATTGAAGGCATTGCCTTTGACATAGATAATGTCCATGGGCAAGGCAGGCGAGCCGGAATTATCCACGCGCTCGTTGTGATAGCCCAGGCTGGCTTCGCTCCCGGAAAAACGATGGCTGTATTCAACCCCCAGATTGCGGCGCTTGTATGGAGTGGGTAGAATATTCTTGCCGTTGCCGGCTTTCATATCCTGCCCCTTGTCATAGTTGCCGTCGATCTGCAGACGGTCTGTTTTGCTGCTGGCCCCAAGCCGGGTTGCAGTGGTGAATGCGTTGTTATTGCTATTATAACCGCCGGAAATGATGCCGTGCGGGCTAACTTCGTCATCAGCAGAATATGGGACTTTAGCCGTCGTGGCCTGTACAGTGCCGCCGATGCTTTCAGCTCCGGCGCTGACAGGTGATATGCCGCGTATGACAGTGATACTCTGCAATTGCGATGGCACGATATGACTCAGCGGCGGATCCATCCAGTTCGGCCCGGCTGGCGCAATATTCAGGCCGTCAAGCTGCGTATTCAGACGTGAACCGAATAAGCCGCGATATTGTGAAATCCCCGTCAGCGGGCCGTTTTTATTGCTGTTA
>JALSZZ010000081.1 GCA_027075825.1 Mariprofundaceae bacterium
ACCAGTGAGGTGTATGGAACCGCCAGATTTGTGCCGATTACAGAGGAACATCCATTGCAGGGGCAATCACCCTATTCCGCCAGTAAGATAGGCGCTGATCAGATTGCCATGTCATACTATTCTTCGTTTGATACGCCCGTTGCCATTATCAGGCCCTTTAATACCTATGGGCCCCGCCAATCAGCCCGAGCGGTTATTCCCACAATCATCACTCAGATAGCCAACGGCAGGAAGAACCTGAAACTGGGGTCTTTGCATCCAACCCGGGATTTTAACTATATTATGGACACTGTCCGAGGGTTTGAAGCGGTGGCAATGTCCGAGCAATCGACGGGGGAGGTGATCAACATCGGCAGCAATTTTGAGGTATCCATTGGTGAAGTAGTTGAGATGATTGCCGAGGTGATGGGTGTTGATGTGGAGATTGAAACGGAAGATCAACGCCTGCGCCCGGCAAAAAGTGAGGTGGAACGGCTCTGGGCTGATAATTCCAAGGCGAGAGACCTGCTTGGCTGGCAGCCTGAATATGGTGGGCGCGACGGTTTTGTACGAGGGCTGCGGGAAACGGTGGAGTGGTTCTCCAATCCGGAAAATATCAGGGCTTACAAAGCGGATATCTACAATGTCTGATTCATGACTGTTATGCTGGACGAGATTGTTTCATTCATTAGGGAGGTTCATGGGGTAAGTGATGGTGTTGTCCCCTTGCACGCCCCTACCTTTTCCGGGCGCGAGAGAGAGTATCTTCTTGATTGTATCGATTCCACCTTTGTTTCGAGTGTCGGCCGCTATGTTGACAGGTTTGAAAAAATGGTGGCCGAATATACCGGCGCTAACTATGCAGTCGCCACGGTGAATGGAACAGCTGCGTTTCATATCGCCTTACTGCTGGCCGGTGTTCAGCCGCAGGATGAGGTGATCACCCAGGCCGTCAGCTTCGTGGCCACGGCCAATGCCATATCATACTGTGGGGCGGAACCGGTTTTTTTGGACAGTGATCAAGACACCCTGGGGCTTGCCCCCGAGGCCCTGGCCGCATTTCTCGATCAAAACGCTGAACAGCGGACCGATGGCCAGACATACAATACATTAACAGGGAAAAGAATAGCGGCCTGCGTGCCCATGCATGTTTTCGGCCATCCGGTTCGAATTGAGGCAATCAAGTCGATCTGTAAACAGTATCATATCCCACTTGTGGAGGACGCGGCGGAGTCGCTGGGAAGTTTTTACCATGGGCAGCACACCGGAACTTTTGGAAACCTGGGAATTCTTAGCTTTAACGGAAATAAGATTATCACCACCGGCGGTGGCGGTATGATTCTTACCAGTAATAACGATCTGGCACGCCGGGCAAAACATCTGACCACCACCGCCAAGGTTGACCATCCCTGGGAGTATGAGCATGACCGGATCGGCTATAACTACCGGATGCCCAATATTAACGCGGCCCTCGGCTGTGCCCAAATAGAGCAGCTTAAGGAAAAACTTAGCCGCAAAAGGACGTTGGCGGAGAGATACAAACTGTTTTTTCAGGAAAAAGGTATTCCCTTTGTTGCAGAGCCTGCTGGATGCCGCTCCAATTACTGGCTCAACGCCATAGTCCTGGAGAACCGTAAACAGCGGGACCGGTTCCTGAAGGCGACCAATGATAACGGTGTGATCACCAGGCCGTTATGGAAACTGCTGCCGGAACTCCCCATGTATCGGCATTGTTGGAGCGACAGCCTTGAAAATGCCCAGTGGTTACAGGAGCGGATTGCCAATCTTCCAAGCAGTGTGGTGTAAAGATGAAAGAGTTGATCCTGGTTGGCGGCGGCGGGCATTGTAAGTCATGCATAGATGTTGTCGAGCATGGTGGCGAGTTTCATATCGCCGGTATTGTCGATGTGAAAGCAAAACTTCATCAACAGGTACTCGGTTATGAAATAATCGGTACGGACGAGGACCTGCCCGCGCTGGCTCAGGAGTATGATCATTACCTGATTACCGTTGGGCAGATCAAGTCACCCGCTGTTCGCATCCGTCTTTTTTCGCTTCTAAAAGAGTTGCAGGTGAATTTGCCGACCATTATTTCCCCCATTGCCTATGTGTCGGCCCATGCCAGGCTGGGAGAGGGGACTATTGTTATGCATCGGGCCATGATAAATGCCGGGACAACGGTTGGCGTAAACTGCATTATCAACACGAAATCCCTGCTGGAACATGATGTTGTGATTGGCGATCACTGCCATGTTGCCACCGGAGCGCTTATAAATGGAGGCGTTCAGGTCGGAGATGGTACTTTTGTCGGTAGCGGTGCAGTATGCAGAGAATATACTACAATAAGTAAGAATAGTGTTATTGGATGCAACACGACCATCAAGTAAAAGACGAATTCACTGACTGAGTCAATGGGAAAGAGAAACAGGACATATATTATTGCCGAGGCAGGAGTCAATCATAACGGCAGTCTTGACCTGGCGATGAAAATGGTTGCTGTTGCGGCGGATGCCGGAGCCGATGCCGTCAAGTTCCAGACCTTCAAGGCGGAGAAGCTGGTGATCGCGGCCGCCCCGAAGGCAGAGTATCAACGAGCGGCTACTTCCGATGACGAGAGCCAGCTTGAGATGCTCAGGAAACTTGAGCTTGATTTCGCTGCTCACCAGCAATTACAGGCCGAGTGCGCCCGGATTGGGATTGATTTCCTCTCCACTCCCTTTGACATGGAGAGTGTTGACCTGCTGTGCGATCTTGGGATGCAGACTTTCAAAATTCCTTCCGGGGAGATAACCAATCTGCCCCTGTTGCGAAAGATAGGGGGGCTGGGGAAAAGGATTATCATGTCAACCGGTATGGCGGATATGGATGAGATTTCCGCGGCCCTCGATGTTTTGAGCAATGCGGGCACGGTCCTGGCGGATGTAATCGTGCTGCACTGCAACACCGAATATCCGACCCCCATGGAAGATGTGAATCTCCGTGCCATGCTGACCATTCAGGATGCCTTTCCGGCAGTCTCGGTTGGTTATTCGGACCATACCCCTGGGGTGGAGGTGGCATTAGCGGCGGTGGCCCTGGGGGCAACGGTTGTCGAAAAACATTTTACCCTTGACCGTAAAATGGAAGGCCCGGACCATAAGGCGTCACTGGAGCCGGGAGAACTTGGGACGCTGGTTCGTTCCATCAGGAATATCGAACTGGCGTTAGGCGATGGGGTGAAGCGGGTGACTCCATCTGAAGAGAAAAATAGGTCTGTGGCCCGTAAAAGTATTATAGCCAGATGTAATATCAGGAAAGAAGAAATATTCACTGCTGAAAATATTGAAGTAATGCGTCCTGGAACCGGTGTCAGTCCCATGCGATGGGATGAAATCATTGGCACGCCTGCATTTCGAGATTTCAAACCAGGAGAATTTATTGAAATGGCACCTGAATCATGAATCTTCGGGTCTGCTTCTTCACAGGGTCGCGTGCTGAATATGGCCTTCTGAAACCTATCATGCGAAATATTTTGTCGGCTCCAGGGGTTGATTTGCAAGTAGTGGTCAGTGGAAGCCATCTCGCCAATGAATACGGGGCTACTTGTGACGAGGTTGAGGGTGATGGGTTTGCTGTCAGTAAAAAGGTTGACATCGAGCTGCATTCCGATTCTCCTGCCGCACTCTGTAGGTCAATGGGAATGGGGCTGACTGGTTACGGGAAGGCTCTGGAAGAATTACAGCCGGATATCATTGTGATTCTCGGGGACAGATATGAATCTTTTACTATGGCTGCGGCTGCGACGGTATGCCGTATTCCCATTGCTCATATCCATGGAGGAGAGGTTACCCAGGGGGCAATTGATGAGGCGTTCAGACATTCGATTAGCAAGATGAGTCATCTTCATTTCACCTGTGCCGAGGAATACAGGAGACGGGTGATCCAGTTGGGAGAACACCCTGACCGGGTGTTCAATGTCGGCTCACTTGGGGCTGAGAATATCCGTAGTTTGCATCTCCTGGCCAAGAGTGAACTGGAGAAGCAGATGGGGTTCCCCATGGGGGGGCGATGCCTGCTCATTACCTATCATCCGGTTACTCTGGAAAAAGATACCGCTGCAAAACAGTTTCAGAACCTGCTTGAGGCTGTTGATGGCCTTGAGGATGTCAGGATGATTTTTACCAAGGCCAATGC